>JAYUWA010000653.1:0-8570 GCA_043753795.1 Bacteroidota bacterium
AAAATTCAACAATGAGTATTGGTGGTGACTTGAATATTACCGGTGGAACAATTAACATGAATGCATCATCTGCTTCTACTGCAAAAGGTAGTATCAGTATAAAGGGAAATATTTCCATCAGTGGAAATGGATTGATCACAGAAACATCAGGCGCACAAGGGGGTGAAATAAACTTCAATGGCTCGAAAAGAATTCAGTTTATCGTTGTTAATAATAACATCAAAAACAGAATTGACTACAATGTTCTGATGGGATCAACTTTACGTATGGACAATTACATTTTGACAGGTACCGGAGATTTCACTTTGAATGCCGGATCAGGAATAATGATAGGATCCCCTGATGGAATAAACAAATCAGAAATGAATGGAAATATCCAGAATAAAGGAGCCAGAAATTTCAGCTCAAGAGCGACTTACACTTACAACGGTGGTACTGAACAACAAACAGGAAATGGATTGCCGTCGGTAGTTTACGCATTGAATATAAATAACGAAGAAAGTTGTAAGCTTAATTCATCGACTTCTGTCAGCAATGAATTAACATTGGGTGTAGGTAGAATTATAACTGGAAAGAATACACTGACGCTTGGCGAAAATGAAACGTCAACAGGAACTTTGAAAAAAGCGTATGGTTATATCCATGGTAATTTCCGTCGCTGGGTAAATACAAGCACAATTGGCAAGATCGAATTTCCAATTGGCAACCAGAGTACGCAAAATCCAGCAGAAATAACTTATAAAAAATCACCGGCTAAAGGCGGAACAATATCATGTTCTTTAGGAATTGGCAATGTTAATAAAATCGGACTGCCACTAACTGATGGTGGCGAGGTTTGTATGAATGCAGGTTTTGCGTACTGGAATTTTGTTCCTGGCAATGGTTATCAGGGCGGAATTTTCGATATCGCTTTATCGGCCGCAGGATTCCCGGGAATTCAGAATTTCGAGAAATTGCATGTTAGTCAAAGAGAAGATCTTTACAGTCCATGGAGAGCGATTGGTAAGCATGAAAAAGCGATTGGTACAAATGAAAATGCAATTGCAGTTCGACGTGATGTGACTCAACTAGGAATTTTTGGGATCACTTCCACTTCTGCAAATTCATTGCCAACAGACATGGTATATTTCACTGCGAAAACAAAAAACAAGCAGGTTGAACTAAACTGGGAAATGGCCTGTGAAATTAATAACGAATCATTTATTGTAGAAAGATCTGAGAATGGAAATGAGTACACTTCAATTTCTACATTGAAAGGTGCTGGAAATTCACAGATACAGCAAAACTATCAGTTCGTGGATTACAAACCATTAACAGGTACATCTTATTACCGTTTAAGACAAGTTAATTCAGAAGGCAGAAATACATTCAGCAATGTTGAAAGAGTAAATCTGAAAGCCAGAGAAGCAGTTGCATCGTCAGTAAATATTCAACGAGTAGGACCTAATCCTTTTAACTCAATGGTTACTGCTGAATATTATGCAGAGAGCAATGGTGATGTAGCGATAGAAATATTATCTACAAACGGCAAACCGATCTTTAAAACGTATCAATATTCTCTTAAAGGTTACAATACTTTCACGTATAATAAAGGAAGCTCATTGAAACCAGGAGACTATATGATCAGAATGTCCAATGCAAATGGAGCAACCCGACAGTTCATTACCAAAGTAAATTGATTAGTACGAATAATCTACTCACTTAAAAACTCATAAAATGAAAACGATCATTCGATTCAGTAGTCTTCTAGTTTTAGGATTTTTCTTATTACTGTACCTTCTGTTCCCGAAACAACTACACAATAGAATCCCGCTGAAAATTCTGTTGTTTTAATTTTCAATTCAGAAGTATAGTTTTCCGAGAAAACAATTTGTGAATTGGAATTAATTAACTGTACTTTAAAATTACTACCTTTTAAATTTTGGAGGTCAACAATTATTTCGTCTTTAAAGGGTACCGGATAGACAGAAATTAATTCGTCATTACTTAGATTTCCATTTTCAACTTTTGCAAAAAGACAAGCATCGTTATTCACTGTAGTCATTGAAGTTTCTGTTATCGAAAGCGAGGTTACAGCAATTCCACTGCTTTGAATAAAACCTGATGCTCTGAAATCCATCGTATCTGAATCTGTGGCAGGAGCAACCAATTCTTCATGACAGCCTGTGAGACCGGCAGAATCTGTTTTAATGAACAGCATTTGTGTGCTATCCTGAGGAGTATAACTAACAGTGAAGCCGCTAATCAAATATCCTCCATCTGAACTTTTTGCACTTCGGAAAGCTTCGTCTTGTAATCCATCACCATATGCAACCATCCAAAGAACTGCGCCAGATGTATCAGTTTTCAGAAGAAAAATATTGGTACTATCATCACCCATGAGACTATGTCCATGTCCAAAACTATCTGTATATCCGGAAATGGTAAAAGTATAATCCGGATTTACATTGATGCTATAAGAGGCATCGCCTTTCGGTCCACCGTAGGAGAATGCATTGATTGGTACACCCATATCATCTGTCATCATCATCAGGATATCATAATCTCCTTCACCGAAAGAAACTGTTGATCCGGCAAGTATCAATCTTCCATTTGGAAGTTCCTCAATAGATTCAAATTCCTCCCACATCGTATCACCATACAAATTTGCCCAAAGCAAGTCCCCATTTACATCTGTGCGTATGATCAGCCCATCAGATTCTGCCAAGCCATTCGGAAACGTTTGTTGACGACCACAAATTACATATCCATCGTCAGCCGTTTGGAACACACTTAATCCGGATTCAGATTCAGGTGAGCCGTAGGTGCGTGTAAATAGCGTATCTCCATTAGAATCTGTGTGGACCAAAAAGACATCATCTGATCCTTGACCTAAGGAGCGGGTATTTCCTATGAAAGTAAAGCCATTATCTGAAGTTCTTATAGCATGAATAAAAGCATCATTCACACCGGGACTACCAAAAGCTTTTGACCATTGCAATGAACCTGCAGAATCTGTTTTGAAGATCCATGCGTCATTTGTTCCGCTTCCGGCATTTACAACACTTCGCCCTAACCCAACATATCCGTAGTCAGTAGTTTCGATTGCATACTCTGAATTATCATAATCAGACGTACCATAAACTTTCGACCAGATAATTTGTCCTTCGTTATCATTTTTGATTAAAATAGCATCGGCGCTACCCTGCCCATAAGAAGTTGTTGCGCCATTAAATATAAATTTATTATCAAAAGTTTCAAGAAGTGTCTGACCACGTTCATTATTCACGCCGCCATATAAATGTTGAAAACGAAACTGAGCGTGAGAAAATGTGCTCATGGAGATCAAAAGAAGAGTTAGTAGATTTTTCATAGAATAAAAATACAGTTTTTTAGAATGCAAAATGGTCATGGACCACGTATAAATTGTGAACATCTGACCCTGCAAAAACGGGCCCTCATTATTAGCATTTTTGAATATCTAAAGCTATATTTGAAGGTTGAATGCCGGAAATGAGAAATTCGCTCGAGGTAATCAATGGAAAATCATCAAAAATAAGAACATGTCAACAACAGCACTTCAAGTTCCCGAAGTCAAGAATTACATCTCGGGGAAATTTACAAATGGAACTAAAAGGTCGATGGACATTACTTCACCACTCGATGGAATTATGATTGCAAATGTACCGCTTTCAACAATGACTGAATTAAATGCCGCTGTAGAATCAGCACAAGCAGCATTTAAAATATGGTCATCGACTCCGATAAAAGAAAGGGTTCAGATCTTCTACAGATATAAATCGCTGATGGAAAAAAATCTGAAAGAGCTTGCTTTACTTGTACAAAAAGAAAACGGAAAAACACTCGACGAAGCGACAGCAGAAGTAGAAAAAAGTATAGAACTTACTGAGTATGCTTGTAGCATGCCACAGTTAGTTGCAGGAAAAGTAATGGAAGTAAGTCGAGGTGTTGAATGCAGGTTAGATCACAAACCGATTGGTGTTGTTGCATCTATCGCACCATTCAATTTTCCGCATATGGTACCACACTGGACCATTCCAAATGCACTTGTGCTTGGAAACTGTATGATCTTAAAACCATCAGAGAAAGTTCCTATTTCTTCTATGCGTATTGCTGAAATGCTGAAAGAAGCAGGATTACCTGACGGAGTATTTAATGTTGTGAATGGCGACAAAGAAATTGTTGAAGCCATCTGTGATCATCCGGGAATACAAGCTGTTTCGTTTGTTGGCTCAACAAAAATTGCAAAACTGGTTTACATCCGTTCAACTTCAAATTTGAAAAGGTGTCTGGCATTAGGTGGTGCAAAAAACCATTTAATAGTAATGCCTGATGCACATCCGGATATGACAGCAAGTAATGTTACAGCATCGATGAGTGGCTGTGCAGGACAACGTTGTATGGCTGCATCAGCTATGGTTGCAGTTGGGAATGTTGACCCTATCATTGCAAAGATCTGCGATGAAGCACGCAAAATTATTCCCGGTAAAAATCTGGGAGCGGTGATCACGAAAGAGTCGAAAGAAAGAATTGAACGATATATCACTGAAGCTGAAAAAGCAGGAGCAAAAATTCTTGTCGACGGCAGAAATGCAAAAGTTGCAGGAATGGAAAACGGAAATTATGTTGGTCCGACTGTTATCGACTTTGTTACTCCTGATATGGCAATTGCAAGAGAAGAAGTTTTCGGTCCGGTGATCGCTATTATGAGAGCAAGTTCCATCGATGAAGCGCTAACGATCGAAAATGGATCGAGTTATGGAAATGCAGCAAGCGTATTTACGCAAAGTGGCAGTATTGCTAGACAAGTAATGGAAAAAGCTAGCGCAGGAATGATTGGTGTTAACATAGGAGTACCAGTTCCAAGAGAGCCATTCTCTTTCGGTGGATGGAATGATTCTAAATTTGGTGTCGGAGATATTACCGGAGATTCATCTATTGAATTCTGGACAAATCTTAAAAAGACTTCTATCAAGTGGAATCCGGAAGCGAAGACGAATTGGATGAGCTAGCTATAAGTTCAAGGTTCAAGGTTCAAAGTTCAAAGTTGCCTTGTAGGTGACTATGAAGCCAACTTTGAACTTTGAACATTGAACATTGAACATTGAACCTTGAACTTTGAACTTAAAAGAAATGGAAACAAAAACATTAAACGAAAGAGAAATAATTCTTCAGAATAATTTAGAGTACACAATATTTTCGTGGCAGAAACAATCGGGGTTGAATCCATTGAATATATCTGATGCAAAAGGTGTATATCTGCATGACCGAAGCGGAAAAAGATACATTGACTTTTCTTCTCAGTTGATGAATATGAACATTGGCCATGGTCATCCACGCGTAAAAGATGCGGTGATGAGACAGATGGATGAAGTATCTTTTGTGCATCCTGGAATGATCACGAAAGTTCGTGGTGAATTAGGAAAAAAGTTAGCAGAAATCACACCGGGCTCTTTGAAGAAAACATTTTTTACCAATGCCGGTGCAGAAGCTGTTGAGAATGCGATCAAGTTTGCACGGCTTTATACCGGACGACATAAAGTGATCACATTGTATCAGGGTTATCATGGTGCTTCTTATGGGGCAATGTCAGCGAGTGGTGACCCAAGAGGAAATCCGCATGACGCACAAGGCGCTCCGAATTTTATCCATGTAGAGAATCCATATTTTTACCGTGATCCATGGAATAGTAAGACAAAAGAGGAATGTGCGCAGAATGCTGCTGATCACATGGAACGGATCATCAAATTTGAAGGTCCGGGAAATGTAGCAGCGATATTAATGGAAGGCGAAAGTGGCTCGAGTGGGTGTATAAAATATCCACCGGGTTACTGGCAAAAGATCAGAGAAATTGCAGATCGCTTTGGAATTATTTTGATCTGCGATGAAGTAATGAGTGGTTTTGGACGAACAGGAAAATGGTTTGGAGTAAATCATCACAATGTGGTGCCGGATATCATGTGCTTTGCAAAAGGATTAACATGCGGGTATATTCCATTGGGTGGAATTATCATCAAAGAAGAATTGATCGCGGCTTTCAATGACAAACCATTACCTCTAGGACTTACCTACTCCGGACATGCAGTTGCATGTGCAGCGGCACTTGAAGTCTTACAGATCTATGAAGATGAAAAGCTGATTGAAAATGCCGCAAAGATGGGTGCATACATGGACAAGCGTGTAGCAGCAATGATGGAGAAACATCAAAGCATCGGTGATTACAGAAATACCGGCCTTTTAGGTTGTATTGAAATTGTAAAGAACAGAAAGACCAAAGAACCAATGGCTCCATGGAATGCAGCTGCAAATGAAATGGAAGTCATGAATAAAGTCAATGCCAAATTACTTGAATTAGGATTATTCACTTTCGTTCGCTGGAATTATATTTTCACCGCTCCACCACTCTGCATTACACAGGATGAAATGGATGAAGGGCTGGATATAATTTCAAAAGCGATAGCAGTGGCAGATGAATTTTGCAACTAAATTTTATTTGGAGAATGTTTCAGGTTTCAGGTTAAAGGTTTGCAGGTTCGACTACCTATAACCTGAAACTTGAAACTTGTTATCAAGTAAAAATCCATAACAGAAATAAAAGAGATGTCAGACCTCTACAGTGAAGATCTTGCGCCCATTCCACAGGAGAAGAGATCATGGACTACCTGGAACTATGCTGCTTTATGGATAAGCATGTCGTTGTGCATACCAACTTATATGCTCGCAAGTTCTCTCATTGGAGGCGGCATGAATTGGTGGCAGGCGATTCTCACTATTTTTCTTGGAAATACAATTGTACTTCTACCAATGATCCTGAATGGACATGCCGGAGCTAAATATGGAATTCCATTTCCGGTATTGGCAAGGGCAAGTTTTGGAACTAAGGGAGCGAATATACCTGCAATGCTCAGAGCAATTGTTGCATGTGGGTGGTTTGGAATACAAACATGGATCGGTGGCTTTGCACTTTTTCAAATGTGGAAAGTCTGGATGCCATCGGTAGTAGATCTTCCACAGATCTTTCCGCCATCATTTGGATTGGAAACCGGTCCGGCGATAACATTTTTTATTTTCTGGCTGTTGAACATGTACGTTGTAAAACTTGGTGTTGACAGTATAAAAAAATTATTACTCTTTAAAGCATTCTTTCTTCCTATAGCAGCACTTGCATTACTATTCTGGGCAATCTCTGCAGGCAATGGTTTAGGTCCTATTTTATCACAGCCTTCTAAGTTTGAAACCAATGCTGAATTCTGGAAATTCTTTTTTCCCGGCTTAACAGGAATGGTTGGATACTGGGCAACATTATCTTTAAACATTCCGGATTTTACCCGATATGCAAAAAGTCAGAAGGCGCAGATCTTAGGACAAGCAATTGGCTTACCAACTTCGATGACATTGTTTTCATTTATCGGTGTCGTAGTTACTTCTGCTACCGTCATCATTTATGGCACCATGATTTGGGATCCATTAGTACTGGCAGGAAAATTCACTAGCAAGTGGCTGGTAAGTTTTGCAATGATAGCTGTAGCCCTATCAACACTTGCAACAAATATTGCTGCTAACATAGTAAGTCCTGCGAATGACTTTGCAAATCTTTCTCCGTCAAAAATTAGTTTTACAACAGGCGGATATATTACAGGAGTAATCGGTATTTTAATTTTACCATGGAAACTGATCGCTGACCCTAACGGTTATATTTTCACCTGGCTTATCGCCTATTCTTCTCTGCTTGGTCCTGTCGGCGGAATTATGATTGCAGATTATTTCTATATCAAAAAACAAAAACTTGTTGTTCAAGAGTTATACGAGACAAGAGCAAGATATACATTTCAGAATGGATTCAATCGTTCAGCTATCATCGCTCTCCTACTTGGAATCATTCCAAACATTCCGGGTTTTTTTGTAACTATTCATGTCATTCCTACTGAATACGTCTACGAATGGATCTCAGGACTATATAATTATGCTTGGTTTGTTGGGTTTGGGGTTTCGTTTTTTGTTTATCTTTTTCTTAGTAGAAATAAGGTTCAAAGTTCAAAGTTCAAGGTTCAAAGTTAGCGCTTGCAACTTTGAACTTTAAACTTTGAACTAATTTTAGGAATTTTTCACCTTTATAATCTCCCCTGAAATACTCACAGCAATTTCCATCGGTGTCTGACTTTTTATTGAAAGGCCTATGGGCGAATGAATTTTTTCGAGCTGCTTTAAACTAAGTCCGTCTTTCTTCCATTCTTTAAAAAGTTCCGTCATTTTTGTCTGGCTTCCAAGCACTCCCAGATATTTGAATTCTTTATTGATCAAAGCACGAAGCGCCAGATTATCGCTGCGATAACCAAAGGTCATTATTGCTACATAAACATTTTCTCCACCTGAGATCAGTTCAGTAAGTTCAGAATAATCTTTCAGAAAAGTTTTTTCATTAACAAAATTATTCTCTACCATTGTATTCAATCCGGTACGATCGTCGAAAATGTGAATATAAAAATCCATCTTAGACATAAGCTCTGAAAAAGCAAGTGCGCAATGTCCGCCGCCGATAATGTGTAAAACGTTTTTGTAACCTGTCCGTT
>JAYUWA010000654.1:0-2792 GCA_043753795.1 Bacteroidota bacterium
ACCTTTGACCTTTGACCTTTGACCTTTGACCTTTGACCTTTGACCTTTGACCTTTGACCTTTGACCTTTGACCTTTGACCTTTGACCTTTGACCGACCCTCGTCAAAACCTGTAAGCATCCCCCTCGTTTTCAATCAACTTCGCTTTTCAAAAACCGTTTTAGGAATAGCACCCAAAAAGTGCCCACACATTTTTCACACACGAAAAACAATGAAAAAAACCTTTTTTATGCGATTTTTTGAAGTAATCTTCGGAAGGATGATCTTTTTCAGATTCTTCGCATTGATGATGCTCAATCCTTTTGCCGCCTTGGCAACCCATATCAGCGGAGCAGATATTACCTATAAATGGGTGAGTGGAAACACTTACCAGCTATCTCTTACCCTTTATAGAGATTGTGCAGGAATCGCAGCGCCTAATACTGCCGCAGTGACTTATTCATCTGTAAGCTGTGGAAGAAATTTGTCGATAAATCTGACCCGTGTTCCCGGTACAGGACAAGAAATTTCTCATACCTGCAGCACTGCTGTCACTACTTGCCGTGGAGGTACACTTTCCGGAATTCAAAAATATGAATACACCGGGAACGTAACGCTACCGGCTAATTGCATTGACTGGGTTTTTGGATATGCTATCTGTTGCAGAAATTGTGCGATCACGACTTTATCATATTCTCCCAATAATTGCAGCGGAGTTCCGGGAACGTATGTTGAAGCGACACTGAACAATTTAGTAGTGCCGAATAATTCAGCACCTACGTTTACAAATATTCCTGTAGCATTCTTTTGTGTAGGACAGACATTCCATTATAATCATGGAGCTTACGATGTAGATGGGGACTCGCTTGTGTACTCATTCGTAACTCCGCGATCAGCAGCGAACACCTATGTAACATTCAAACCCGGCTATTCAGCATCAAGTCCGCTGACATCATCACCGGCAATGACACTTGATAACTCCGGAGATATTGCAATTACACCCACAGCAATTGAAGTAGGTGTAATGACGATACTCGTCAGAGAATATCGCAATGGTGTTTTGATAGGATCCGTTATCAGAGACATGGAAGCATACACGCAATCGTGTAATAATGTATTACCAACTGCTTCCGGAATAAATGGAAGTACCAATTATGATATTATAGCATGTCCGGGTCGACCGTTGAGTTTTAACATCACAACCGGCGATGGAAATACAGCGCAAAACGTTACGATGACATGTATCAGTCCTATACCCGGATCAACTTTTACCAGTACAACCGGACAACATCCAATAGGAACTTTTTCCTGGACACCGACACAAGCTCAAGCGCGTTCGCAGCCGTATTCATTCATAATAACAGTGCAGGATGACAACTGTCCATTTACCGGATTTCAAACCTATAGTTATACGATCAGAGTACCCCCGTTGTCTGCAACATTACAAACCGTAAATGCAACATGCGCTGTGCCCGGAAATGGATCTGCTGCAATCAATGTTACCGGTTCAGCACCATATCAATATTTATGGACGCCAGGAGGAAATACTACATCAACACGTTCAGGACTTGGAGCCGGAAATTATTCTGCTGTTGTTACAGACAGATATGGATGTACAACAAGTGTATCCGGAAATTTACTAGCGCCGACGCCTATCACCGCATCTCCGATCGTTACAAATGTAAATTGCTTTGGAAGAAATAATGGATCGATCTCTGTGACAAGAAGTGGAGGAGTTGCTCCATATTCGTATGCATGGACACCTGCATTGGGAAATACAGTGACAATTAATAATCTTTCACCGGGAAATTATTCCTGTGTAATTACAGATGCTAATGGCTGTACCGTTTCAACATCTTCTTCAATTACACAGCCACCGGTATTGAATTCTGTTATCAGTTCCTCAACGAATCTTGTATGTAATTCAATCAATACAGGAAGTGCAACCGTAAATCGAACAGGCGGTACCGGTCCATTTACATATAACTGGACTCCGGGAAATTTATCTTCCCAAACGATCAGTAATGTTTCTGCAGGAACATATCAGGCAACAGTTACTGATTCCAGAGGCTGTTCTTCAACAGTTGCTGTTACTCTAACGCAACCGACTCCTGTGAATGTAAATGCAATTCCCGTCGCAACAACATGCGGAAATAATAATGGAAGTGCTGCTGCAATAGCGTCCGGAGGAACAGGGCCATATAACTACTTGTGGTCACCGGGAAATCAAACAACATCGAATGCAACTAATTTAGCAGTTGGAAATTATTCTGTGTTAGTTACTGATGCATTTGGATGTACACGAACAAGCTCGGTAACAGTTGCAGCAAATCCATTTCCTGTTGCAATTATTTCATCTTCATCAGATGTTTCTTGCTTCGGCGGGAACAATGGATCTTCTGTAGTAATTGCTTCTAGTGGTTTGTCGCCATATACTTATCAATGGGTCGGTATTTCAGATACGGACAATAATCTAAACAATGTTGTTGCAGGAAATTATTCTGTTGTCGTAACAGATGCCAGAGGGTGTACAGCTACAGCAAGTACAATAATCAACCAGCCAGCGTTAGTAGTTGTAAGTAGTACAACAACTTCATCCACTTGCAGCAAAGCAAATGGAACAATAGATCTGAATGTAAGTGGAGGTATAAGTCCTTATAATTATAACTGGGCAGGTTTTAGCGGAGTGAATTCCTCGCACCTTGGAAGTTTATCTGCTTCTACCTACAATGCAGTGATCACAGATGCCAATGGATGTACACAGAGTATTTCTGTGCCTGTTTCAAATATTGCAGGACCGGTTGCTTCTATTGC
>JAYUWA010000655.1:0-8542 GCA_043753795.1 Bacteroidota bacterium
ATCATGAGAAAATGTAATCTTTCTGTTTACACCATCAGAAACGATAGTGACTTCAATCCTTGGTTCAGGCACTAAATTTAAAATTTTTTCCGGCCATTCAACCAAACAAATGTTCCCACTGTAAAAATATTCTTCACAACCGATATCAACAGCTTCCTGCTCCTTATCAATACGATAAAAGTCGAAATGATAGACCAATTCACCGTTTACATGAATATTCGTTAATGATGGAGAACGTCGGACTACTCACATTCTCAACTACTTCGAGTTGCTGACAGATGAAACGAATAAAGGTCGTTTTGCCGGCTCCCATTTCACCTTTGAAGATCCATACTTTTACATTTCCTGCAAAATTGATCAGTGACTTTGCCGATGAAGATAATTCTGCTTCATCTTTAACTAAAATCTCCATCCGGCTCATCTCAGTTCGTCTATTGAAATCTGTTTATCACAAAATCCGAACTCTTCTTTCTGATTATTTGATGCAACGATGATGGTTCTGTCCATTGCATACTTCCGGATCATTTCCTGATACCACTTTACAACTTCACTATCAAGGTTACTACATGGCTCGTCCAATAACAGTATCGAAGTATCCGATAAAATAGCTAGCGTCAGTTTTATGCGTTGCTTCATTCCGGAAGAAAAAAACTTGAAGACTTTATCTTTTTTTGATTCCAATCCTGACAAAGCCAAAACTTCTGCTTCGGTCAAATTATTTTTTGTCTTCTTAAATTTAAAATGAAAATGAATGATCTCAGCCAGAGTAAATTCTTCGATCAATTCTAAGTACGGAGCAGAAATCGAAATCGAATGAAAGATCTCGTCGACAGGTATCTCAACACTATCTGCATGAAATTTAATCTCCCCTTCTGTTAGTCCGGTAGCACCTGAAAGTATTTGCAACAATGTTGATTTCCCGGAACCATTCGGCCCAAGGATCACCCACTTGGAACCAGCTTCCAGAGTAAGATCCAGATTTCTGAAGATCCACTCACGATAAAATTTCTTTCCGGCTTTATTTAATATAATGGTCACGAGATAAATTTAATCTTCACCACGACTATATCCTTTCATAATTCCTCTTTCGGATTTACGAACGAAATCAAGGATAATATCACGCTCCTTACTTTGAGAAACCTCTTTGTCAACTTCTTCCAAAGCATGTGAATTACTAAGTCCTTTTACAAACAGTATTCTGTAAATATTTTGAATCTCGGTAATTGTTTCTGTTGAAAATCCTCTGCGTCTTAACCCAACTGAATTTATTCCAACATATGATAATGGCTCATGTGCTGCTTTTACATATGGAGGAACATCTTTTCTTACTAGTGAACCCCCGCTGATCATAACGTGCGAACCAATATGAACAAACTGATGCACGGCTGACAGTCCACCAATAATTGCAAAATCATCGATAGTAATATGGCCGGCAAGTGTTGCTCCGTTTGCAAGGATGCAATGATTTCCCACTATGCAATCATGTGCAACATGCACATATGCCATTAGCAAGTTATCATTTCCTACAATTGTTTTCCCTAATGCTTTTGTTCCGCGATTGATCGTTACAAATTCGCGTATTACTGTGTTGTCACCAATCTCTGCAGTAGTCGGTTCACCTGAAAACTTTAAATCTTGTGGCACTGCTGAAATTACTGCTCCGGGAAAGATCTTGCAATTTTTTCCAATTCTCGCTCCGGGGAAAATAGTGACATTGCTACCTATCCATGTTCCATCACCGATTACGACATCGTCATGAATCATGGTGAATGGGTCTATAACAACATTCTTTCCGATGACAGCATTAGGATGGATACTTACAAGATTACTCATTAGCCGGAGGCGATTATTTTTTATCGCGCCGAACGATCTGCGCCATCATTTCTGATTCCATTACAACTTTATTTCCGACAAATGCTTTTCCTTTCATGTGACAAATTCCGCGACGGATCGGTGTGATCAATTCAAGATGAAAAATAATAGTATCACCCGGAGAAACCATATCTCTGAATTTCGTATTGTCGATCTTCATAAAATACGTAAGGTAATTCTCAGGATCCGGAACAGAATTCAAAACAAGAATCCCACCTACTTGTGCCATTGCTTCGATTTGAATTACTCCGGGGAAAACAGGAGCACCGGGAAAATGTCCGGGGAAGAACCATTCATTCATCGTAACATTCTTCACTCCGACTACATGCTTATCACTTAGTTCAATGATCTTATCGACGAATAAAAACGGTGCACGGTGCGGAAGAAATTTCATTACTCCATTTATGTCGAGTAAAGGTTTTTCAGATGGATCATATTTTGGAGCACGTTCTTTAAAACGATCGCGCTTCATGAGTGCTTTTATCTTTCTTGCGAATTCAACATTGGCAACGTGACCGGGACGAGCTGCAAGAATGTGACCTTTCAATGGTGCTCCTACAAGTGCAAGATCTCCGACGATGTCAAGAAGTTTATGTCTGGCAGGTTCATTTGAAAAACGCAATTTTGCATTATTCAAAAATCCGCGCTCAGCAGTAACTTTTTCCTTGTTGAAGATTTTTGCAAGATGTGCAAGTTTCTCCTCTGACACAGGCTTGTCAACAACAACTATTGCATTATTGATATCACCACCTTTGATCAGATTATGTTCAAGAAGCATTTCAAGTTCGTGCAGAAAACAAAAAGTTCTGCTGTCACTTATTTCTTCTTTGAATTCTCTGATGTTGTAAAGAATTGCATGTTGTGTTCCTAAAAGATCACTGTTGTAATCTACCATTACAGTAATCCGGAAATCATCGCTTGGAACAGCAAGCATTTCAGTCTTACGTTTTGGATCTTCGTAAGTAATATTTTCGCTTAAGGAATAATAGTGACGTTCTTCTTTTTGGTCAACCTTGCCGACTTTTTCAAAGATATCCATAAAGGGCCTGGAGCTTCCGTCCATAATTGGAACTTCCGGACCATCAATTTCCATCAGAATATTGTCGATTTCCATTCCAGCTAAAGCTGCAAGAACATGTTCTATTGTACTGACACGAGCACCATTTTTACTGATAGTAGTCCCCCTGTCTGTGTCAGTCACATAATCAACATCGGCTTCAACAGTAGGGTGTCCGGGTAAATCGATCCGTTTGAAAATATATCCATGATTTTCCGGAGCAGGCTTGAAAGTCAGGTTGACAGTGACTCCTGTATGTAATCCGACCCCTGAAACAGTAACTTCATGCTTCAAAGTTGTCTGCATCGGAATTTCAGTTTCAGTATTTGCAGCCGGAGCTACATTTGGTTCTACAAGTGTTTGATTTTCAGCCATCATTTTTAGAATCTAGAATCGAACCGAATTTGCCCGACTTATTTCAAAAGTTTTCAAAAATAAACCTATTTCTGAAAAAGCCGCCTACTTTGATGATGAATTCACAAGATTTTATGAACCTGGAAAATGCAAGGTTTAATAAAATGCCAAAATTCGTTAAAAACGCGGAAATGCTTTTGTTTAGTTCAAAACGCTTAAAAATAAAACACGGATTACATGGAGAAAAAAGAGAGGTATTTGCAAAGGAAAAAAAGCGTAAAAACAGATTTAGGAAGGGATTTGCTTTAGGTCGGCAATCATTTGTTCTAACTCCTGGATCCGCTTTTCTAGGGACGGAAGTTTTCTGAAGACAACATACGTTCGTTTGTAATCACCGATTCCGAAAGCAGGTGATCCTTGTAAAATCTCACTTTCATTTGTGATGCTGGACCCTATACCGGATTGAGCTGCGATCTTTACTTTATCTGCAATCGTAATATGTCCAACAATACCAACCTGACCACCGATCATACAATCTTTGCCGATCTTAGTTGAACCGGCTACTCCTGTCTGTGCAGCGATGACAGTATTCTCTCCTATTTCTACATTGTGAGCGATCTGGATCAGGTTGTCGAGCTTCACACCTTTACGAATGATCGTTGAACCTAACGTTGCACGATCGATCGTTGTATTTGCGCCTACATCAACATGGTCTTCTAAGATCACATTTCCGATCTGCGCAACTTTGTTATACTGATTTGCAGAATTCGGAGTGAAGCCAAAGCCATCAGCACCGATGATAGTACCGGAATGAATAGTGCATTCCTTTCCGATAATACAATCAGAATAAATTTTTGCACCGGAAAAAAGTGTAGTGTTATCACCGATTATAACATTGTCACCTATGTAAACCTGTGGATAAATTTTAACATTGTTCCCAACTTTTACATTGTTGCCTATGTATGCGAAAGCTCCGATGTATACATCTTTTCCTAAAGTTGCAGTAGTCGAAACGAAACTCGGTTGCTCAATACCTTTTTTATCGCGCTGGATCTGATTATAAATTTCCAAAAGCTGAACAAAACTCTGATAGGCATTTTCAACTCGCACCAGTGTTGAAGTAACGGGTTGCTCTGCAATAAAAGTTTGGTCAACAATTACAACTGATGCTTTGGTTGTATAAATGTATGGTGTGTATTTTGGATTGGCTAAAAATGTAAGACCGCCTTCAGCACCCTCTTCAATCTTATCCAGACGATAGACTTTCGCATCTTCTTTCCCTTCAATCTTCCCTTTTAATAAGTCCGCTATTTGCCTGGCTGTAAACTCCATATCTTTTATTTTTGAGGGTACGAATGTAGCTATTAAAGTGATACGAGTCAAAAGTGGGAAAATGACTTCATTTCAACACTTTATAACTTATAATGAGCACATTTATTTTATCTGAGGATAAAAAATTATACCTCCAATTTCGGGAAGCAGAGATAGTACTTTTCAACCGGTTCGCTCAAAACTTTAATATTTAAGGTATCTGCAGCTTCTACGATATCTCTTACCGTTCCATCTTTGTATAAAATATTGATCTTATCCACTTCCGACTGGTATGCATTGTTGATCAACTTGCCTTCAAGAAAATAATATTTCAGCTCGTCATCTGACAAATTCAGAGTTGATTTTATCGTTACCTTGGTCTTCTCTATAAATGCCGGTTCGAAAGGCTCTTTCTGGAGCAGTATC
Source organism: Bacteroidota bacterium (assembly GCA_043753795.1). Taxonomy (GTDB): domain Bacteria; phylum Bacteroidota; class Bacteroidia; order AKYH767-A; family 2013-40CM-41-45; genus JADKIH01. Next base: position 5,021 of record JAYUWA010000655.1, read on the forward strand.
TTGAATAGTTTTCTGTTTATTATTCTCGAACAAAGATCGCTGAGAATTTTATCGTCGCCTCTTGACCAGACTTTAATAGAAGTTCCTATATCGCTATCGTCTAATTGAGTAAACAGCTCGAGAATTTTTTCATCCTTTTCAAAATCTGATCTTGTTACTTCATTATTCAAAAAATAACTTAGAGCCGGTGTTGCAAAAAGTTTTTTGCCCGAATGAGAAAGTTCTTTTGCACGTTTAAGGATATTGATCAATAAAACTTCTGCACTAACAACTGTTTTGTGCAGGTAAACTTGCCAATACATCAACCTCCGCGCTACTATAAATTTTTCAATCGAATAAATACCTTTTGCTTCGATAGCGAGCTGGTCATTATGAATAGCAAGCATCTTGATGATTCGTTCACTGGAAATTACACCTTCTGAAACTCCAGTGAAAAAACTATCACGGTTAAGATAATCAAGCCGATCGATGTCGAGTTGACTTGAAACTAACTGGTGGAGGAATTTTTTTGAATACTGATTTCTGAAGATCTTGATCGCAAGATCGAGTTTTCCGTTAAAGACTTTGTTGAGCTGATCCATCAGTAATGCTGAGATCTCTTCATGATGGACAGAACGAACGATTGAGTCCTCTAATGCATGACTAAAAGGTCCATGTCCGATGTCATGAAGTAATATAGCTATCGTAACAGCCTCAGCCTCTTCTTCGCTGATCTGATGTCCTTTGCTTCGCAATACTTCGATTGCTTCAGTCATCAGAAACATTGATCCCAGAGCATGATGAAACCGGGTGTGATGTGCTCCCGGGTAAACGAGGTGGGTCATTCCCAATTGCCTTATTCTTCTTAGCCTTTGAAAATAAGGATGCTCAATCAATTCAAATACTGATTTATATGGAAATTTTATAAAGCCGTATATAGGGTCATTTACGATTTTCAGGTTACCTGCTTTTGATTGCATAACTATTTATAAGTCCTCAAATATCTGAATTCTATTGGTATTAGTCACTATTGTATTTTTAATCATCTAAAATCAAATCACATTCAATATGAAGATTGATTTTCCGTTAATGTTTTTCGAGAATTGTGTAAAAAATATTGCGGAATTAAATTAAAAACAGATATGAATAGAAACATCTTTGCTAACTTTGAAAGCAATCGCACAAGCGAAACAGCTATCGAAACTATGGATAAAATCTCAATACTTTGGGCAGACGATGAAATAGATCTTTTAAAACCTCATATCCTCTTTCTTGAGGAAAAAGGATATGAAGTTGCAACAGCAAATAATGGTGATGGAGCAATTGAACAGTTCAAGGTTAAAAATTTCGATATCGTTTTTCTGGATGAAAATATGCCGGGTATTTCCGGTATTGAAACACTTGCCAAACTAAAAAATCTGAAGCCGGAAGTTCCTGTTGTGATGATCACAAAGAGTGAAGAAGAACATATAATGGAACAGGCGATCGGTAGTAAGATCGCTGATTATCTGATAAAACCTGTTAACCCTAATCAGATCTTATTGTCACTAAAGAAGAATCTCGAGAACAGAAGATTGATCAGTGAAAAGACTGCTTCTGATTATCAGCAGGAATTCAGAAACATTGGAATGTCGCTTAGCGATAAATTAAGCTGGAAAGAATGGACAGAAGTATATCGTCGTCTGGTTTACTGGGAACTTGAACTTAAGCGCTCGTCTGATGAGAGTATGTATGAGATCCTCACCGCGCAGAAAAGTGAAGCCAATACTTTGTTCTCAAAATTCATAGAGAATAATTATCTGGGCTGGCTAAAAAATCCGGATGCTACTACTACACCTGTTATGTCGAATCAGTTGATGAAGAAAAAAATTCTTCCTGCTGCTGACACAGCCGGCTCTGAACCTGTATTCATGGTTTTGATCGATAACCTGCGTTATGATCAATGGCGGATCATTCAACCTCTTATTTCCGAATACTTCCGGCTTCAAGAAGATGAGTTGTATCTGAGTATTCTTCCAACCGCAACTCAATATGCACGGAATGCAATTTTCGCAGGACTCATGCCTTCGGAAATTGAAGCAAGGTTTCCTAATCTGTGGTTGAACGATGAAGAAGAAGGCGGAAAGAATATGCACGAAGAATCTTTCCTCAATGATACTTTGAAACGCTTCCGGAAAGAATGGAAATCATCTTATGTCAAGATCACGAATCATAACGATGGCAAAGATCTTGTTGAAAGCATTCCAAACATGATGCAGAATAAGTTCAATGTTATCGTTTACAATTTTGTCGATATGCTTTCGCATGCAAGGACAGAAATGGAAATGATCCGGGAACTGGCCGACGACGAAGCTGCATATCGCTCGCTTACGCTTTCCTGGTTTGAACATTCACCATTGTTTGAAGCGTTGAAGAAGATCTCGGAGAAAAAAGTTAAACTGATCATTACAACCGATCACGGAACGATACGTGTGAAAGAACCATCAAAACTGGTTGGTGATAGAAATGTCAATACGAATCTGCGATATAAGCAAGGACGTAATATGAATTACGAAAAGAAAGATGTCTTCGAAGTTAAAAATCCCGCAGATGCCTTCTTACCTCGCCAGCATTTGTCACAGGCATTCGTTTTCATTAAACAAGATAAGTTCTTCGCTTATCCAAATAATTACAATTACTACGTTACCTACTATAAAAACACTTTACAACATGGTGGAATCTCACTTGAAGAAATGGTGATTCCGTTTGCTACGTTTGTTTCTAAGTAGAATGACGGCGGCGATATCGCTTCAATTGGTAAAAAGGGTCAAGGGTCAAAGGTCAACAGAGTCGTACTCTAATGACCTTTGACCCTTGACCTTTAACCTTTTCTCAAGATACCTGTATCTCTCCGCAGATCCGATTGAACTACCAAATTCCCAAGAAAGTCACCTTTTCCACCCCAATTTCGTAAATTCATTATGCCTTCATAGCCTTTTTAATATTTTTGGCAGAAATATTGCAATCGACGTATCAATAAAAATAAACTCACGTTCAAAAAAGCATTCAAAAAAAAACACCATAATTATGAAAACATTAAAATCCCTAGCAGTCAGTGCTCTTGTTTGTTTAACATTCTCGCTGAATTCATCTGCACAAGACACAACAGCAGTAAAAAAAGATAATCCAAATGCTCCCGAAATTGCATTTGAAAGCGATGTTCATGATTATGGAACAATTAAGCAAGGTGCAGAAGGGTCTTGTGAATTCAAATTCAAGAATACAGGAAAAGAGCCTTTGATCATTTCCAATGCAAAAGCAAGTTGCGGATGTACTGTGCCGTCTTATCCTAAAGAACCGATCATGAAAGGTCAGACAGGTAATATCAAAGTACATTATGATACAAAAAGAGTTGGTGCATTTACAAAAACGATTACTATCAATTCAAATGCTAAGACCGATACAAAGATCCTGACTATTAAGGGTGTTGTTGAAGCAACTCCTGATGGTGGAGATCAGACTCTTCCGGTTAAAAGTTCAGGTGGTCCATTAGAAAACGCTAAA
>JAYUWA010000656.1:0-2781 GCA_043753795.1 Bacteroidota bacterium
GGAGGATACAGAGAAAAAATTATCAGATACAGAATATCTTTTCTCAGGACGACTTGAAATTGATTATCTGAATAAAAAATACGACCTCAACATTCCTGAGTCCGAAGATTATGAAACGCTGGGCGGATTTATTTTTCAGCATCATGAAAATATTCCCGAACAGAATGAAGAAATAATTATCCCACCATTTACTATTGTAGCTTTGAAAGTAAAAAATAACCGGATAGAGCAGGTTAGGTTTAAGGTGAATGACGAATAACTAAAAATTAGGATTTCCATGTCGGGAATTGTATATTCGCCCCTCAATTTGGGGGAGGTATCTTTGGATTGAAGCAAGGTGCTGAATATCAATCTTTTGAAAATGATATTCCGGTGCTTGAAAAAGAAAGAATTTATCTAGTTAATCACATAAAACAAATTCAACGGCTATGGCTGTAATTACAAGAATAAGAAAGCGCGTAGGGCTACTGATAGGTGTCGTAGGAGTATCAATGATACTTTTCATTTTAGGGGACGTTTTAACAACAAACTCCGGTCTTTTGAGTGGCAGTTCTGATGTTGTCGGTGAGATCGGTGGTGAGAAAGTTCACTTCCAGGAATACGAAAGACGCATTGAAACTCTGACGGAGAACTACAAGATCAACACAAAGAATGAAACTGTTGACCAGAACACACAAGACATGTTGCGCGAGCAAGCGTGGGGTATGTTTGTAACCGATAACACACTTGGAAAAGAATACGAAAAACTAGGACTGACATGCAGCGCCGGTGAATTGTATGACATGTGTACAGGACCAAATCCACATCCGCAGATTAAGCAGGCATTCACTGACCCCAATTCAAATTCATTTGATCCGGGTAACGTGATCAAATTTCTGAAAGATCTTCCTAACCGTGATGAGAATACTCAACGTCAGTGGAAAACTTTTGAAGACGCAATTTCTGAAGAGCGTGTAAGCACGAAATACAAAGACCTTATCAAGGCCGGACTTTTCGTAACGACTGATGAAGCAAAACGCAACTATGAAGAAGCACAGAAAAATGCTTCGATTCGTTTTGCGCGTCTTGACTTTAATACCGTTCCTGATTCATCAGTAAAAGTTGAAGACAGTGATCTTTCAAGTTATTATAATGCTAATCAGCAGAAATACAAACAAGCTGAAACGATTCGCAAGATCGAATACATAACATTTGATGTAACACCATCAGCTGAAGACAGAGCTGCTGTACTATCGAATATTTCAAAACTTGCCGCGGAATATGCAACATCAAATGACAATCTGGTTTTCGTTAGTCAGAATACAGACGGAGCCGTAGATTCAACATACCATGCAAAAGGAACACTTCCTGTTGCTCTTGATACAGCTTTATTCGGAGCTCCGATCGGTAAAATGGTTGGTCCATTTGAAGACGGCAACATTGTTAAAGTATCCAAAATTACAGGAGAGAAAATTGTTTCTGATTCTGTAAAAGCTCGTCATATCCTTATCAATATTACCGATGGTGATTCAGCAAAAGCAATGGCTACAGCAGACAGTCTGAAGAATGCAATTAAGAAAGGTTCAAAATTTGCTGACCTAGCTATGTTATATTCGAAAGATCAGGGCTCAGCAGTTAAAGGTGGAGACCTTGGATGGTTCCGTGCCGGACAAATGGTACCTACATTCAATGATGCATGTTTTAATGGGCAGAAAGGCGATATGCCAATTGTGTCGTCACAATTTGGAATACACCTAATAGAGATCATGGATAAAAGTTCTGGATCTAAACAGATTCAGGTGCTTACACTTGAACGCAAGATTGAACCATCACAGCGTACTTATGATGCTGCGTACAACAAAGCACAGGAATTTGCTTCTAAGAATTCATCAGGTGAAGCATTTGATTCTGCTATTGTAAAACAAGGTTTGAACAAACGTATTGCAGATAATATTCGTGAGAATGACAAAAGCATTCCCGGAATTGATCAGCCACGTGAACTTGTGCGTTGGGCTTATACTGCAGAGAAAGGTGACATCAGCAAGATCTTCACTTTCGGTGATAAATATGTAATGGCTCATTTGGTAGGCATTAAAGAAAAAGGAACACTGCCATTGGAAGAAGTTAAAGATGCCGTTACTGTGGAAGCACGCAAGATCAAAAAAGGACAAATGCTTATTGAGAAACTCAATGCAGCAGGTTCAGGAAATGTTGATGCAATTGCACAGAAATTAAATATAACAGCGACAGATGCAGACAATATAAATTTCGCTAACAGCTATATAGCGGGAATGGGAAATGAGCCTGCTATGGTAGGTACGATCTTCGCTATGAAAGCAGGACAAACCAGCAAAGCTATCAAAGGTGAAAATTCTGTTGCCGTAATTATGGTGAAAAGCTTTACGACTCCTGCAGAAACAAAAGATTATTCAGCGAATTCAAAACAATTAGCAGATCAACGTAAATCTCGCAGCGAATACGAAGTTCTGAATACATTGAAAGAGAAAGCAAGTATTGAAGATAACAGAGCGAAGTTTTATTGATCGTTTTTGGTGATTCAGACAAAGGGTCAAAAGTAAAGAGGTAGTACTCTTCGCTTTTGGCCCTTTCTTTTTTTGCTTCATGAAAAATAAATCCTACTTTTAAACTATGAAGAACTTTCTCCGGCTTCTACTTTTAGTATTTATCGCATCCTGTTCATCGAAGAAAGAAGAAGGTGTGATGATCAGTGATGCAACACTTTTTAGTTTGACTCAAACAGTTTCTTCTTTCACATACCTGAACAGAAGTCTAGATACACTC
>JAYUWA010000657.1:0-8513 GCA_043753795.1 Bacteroidota bacterium
GCAGTTCAAGGGAAGTGACAAAGCTGCAAATGCTTTGCAAAGAGTGCATGAGTTCTGGAAGAAGACTCTGGAAGCAATACAAGTACAAACTCCTGATGACGCAACAAATATAATTGCAAACAGATGGATAACTTATCAGACATTGTCATCTCGTTTGTGGGGTCGTAGTGGATATTATCAATCCGGTGGAGCGTTTGGATTCAGGGATCAACTTCAGGATGTACTTTCTTTATTGCATGCACAACCGGAGCTGGCGCGTGAGCAAATATTACTTGCTGCATCACGACAATTCAAAGAAGGTGATGTACAACATTGGTGGCATCCGCCAACTGGTCGTGGAGTTCGTACACGGTGTTCTGATGATTTCCTTTGGTTGCCGTATGTAACGATCAGGTATATCAAACAAACAGGAGACAATCAAATATTGGATGAAGTCATTTCTTACCTTGAAGGAAGACATTTGAATCATGAAGAAGAATCTTACTATGATCTTCCGCTACAATCCATGCAGAGAGGATCGCTGTATGACCATTGTGTGAAAGCTATTCAATATGGGTTCAGATATGGAGAACATGGATTACCTCTTATCGGAAGTGGTGACTGGAATGATGGAATGGATCAGGTGGGTAAACATGGAAAAGGCGAAAGTGTTTGGTTAGGATTCTTTATCTATGACATCTGTATGAATTTTATCGAGATCGCCGAAAGTCATCAGGATCTGGGATTTGCTGAACAGTGCAAAGACGAAGCTGAAAAATTAAAGGTGAACATTGAAAAGAATGCATGGGATGGAGAATGGTATCGTCGTGCGTACTTTGATGACGGAACACCGCTTGGTTCGCATCTGAACGATGAATGTCAGATCGACTCACTGTCACAAAGTTGGTCTGTTATTTCAGGAGTGGCAGATAAAACTCGTGCGCTTACAGCAATGAATTCTGCTTACTCCAGACTGGTAAATAAGAAAGATAATATTATTTGTTTGTTAGATCCGGCATTTGATAAATCAGTCACCAATCCAGGATATATAAAAGGATATGTTGCCGGTGTTCGTGAGAATGGCGGACAATACTCTCACGCTGCGATCTGGATGATCATTGCATGGACAAAACTTGGTGATTCTGAAAAAGCCTGGGAGTTATTTAAAATGATCAATCCGATCAATCATGGACGAACACCGGAAGAAATTGCAACTTACAAAGTTGAACCATATGTAATGGCAGGCGATGTGTATGCTGTTTCACCACATGAAGGTCATGGTGGCTGGACATGGTACACCGGTTCTGCAGGTTGGATGAATCAGTTGATAACTGATCATTTCTTCGGACTGAGAAAAGAGGGCGATAAACTTTCTTTTGTTCCGTGTGTTCCTGCAGAATGGGGGACATTTAAAATTCACTACCGTTACAAAACTTCTGTTTACAACATTTCATTTACGCAGGATAGTGGAGTAGGCGAGATGACTGTGAAAGAAAATAATATCCCTTTCGAAAACAATAAAATCAATTTGATTGATGATGGTGCGACGCATGAGGTGAAGATTGTTTTGTATAGAGGGAAAACGTAGAATAATTTTGGATTTCGAATGGCGGATTGATTGCTTCGTAGGAATTTAGAAGCACAATCCGCAATTAAAATATTTCGGATTGCGGAATTCGGATTGCGGATTTATTGCTTTGTAGGAATGTAAAAGGGAACTTTTAATGTGAATTTTATTTTTTTAGTCCTACTGAAATTAGAAACTATAATGCTCAATCATCTTGGAAGGACCTTTTCGGTTTATAAGCCATTCACTCAAATCGAAGCCCCATTCGAAATCCGCAATTCAAAACAGCATTTTCAACATCATGCCATAAACGACTTCAGATTTTTTAGATATTTAAAGAAACTTACACTCAAATGCTTAAGAATGAGATAAAAGCGTGCTAAAGTTACGTTTTAAAAGTTTTAAACCTCCTTGCTTCAGTCGCGCCTTTTTGACGAACCTGGTAATCCTTAATATATACTCCTAAATTGATTTGATATAGTTTCTTAATTTTCGCCGTTAAATACCTGATTCTCCCATCAATTCTCATTAATGGCATAGGATTTTACTTTAATATTAAACTAAAAAGCTTAAATCAAAAAAAACCTTAGCGGAGTAACTCTGCTTGTAATCAAATGAAATCAAAAAATAGAATTATAGCTACTGCCTTGCTATCGATTATGTGCTTTACTCAGCGAGTTGAAGCAGTTGTGACCTTACCGGTCGGATTTAATCAGGTACTTATAGCAGGCGGAATTACCGCTCCTACTACAATGGTCAACGTTCCGGATGGCCGATTTTTTGTTGCTCAGCAAAATGGACTGTTGCGTGTTGTAAAGAATGATACATTATTATCTCAGCCTATGCTTTCCCTCAGTGTGAATACTGACGGAGAGCGCGGATTACTTGGAGTAGCTGTTGATCCAAATTTTAATTCTAACAATTATGTTTATGTGTGTTACACAATTGCTAGTGGTGCATTCAATCGGGTAAGCAGGTTTACTACTAGCGGAGATACTATAATTCCTGGTAGTGAAGTTACAATTATCGAACTTGATTCACTTATTGCAAATTATCATGGAGGTGGTCACCTTGAATTCGGACCAGATGGAACTTTATACATTGCTGCCGGTGAAAACGGGCGTTCTTATAAATCACAAGATCTTGACAGTTACCTTGGCAAGATCCTGCGAATTAATTCCGATGGTTCAGTGCCGGTGAATAATCCTTTTCCGGGACCGGGTAAAAGAGATCGGGTATGGTCTTACGGACTTCGTAATCCATTTACTTTCTCATTTCAACCGGGTACTGGAAAAATGTTTGTCAATGATGTTGGTGAGATCACCTACGAAGAAATAAACGATGCAACAACCGGTGGCGAAAATTTTGGCTGGCCTGCTGCAGAAGGTAATAGTGCGGATACAAATTTTTCAAACCCATACTATAGTTATACACATGGAACTGCTTCCGGACAAGGTTGTGCAATTACCGGCGGTACATTCTTTAATCCTGTTACAACAACTTACCCTGCACTTTATCAGGATAAATATTACTACGTTGATTATTGCGGAAACTGGATCGATATGATCACACTTTCTAATCCTCCGGCTCGTACTACTTTCGCCAGTGATATTGCCGGATATTCAGTTGGTATTGCTACAGGAATTGACGGAAATCTTTATTACTTATCCCGCAATGACGAAGCATTGTATAAAATTGCATATTCTGTAAACCAGGCTCCTGCAATTTTGAATCAACCTCAGAGTCAAACGATCTCGCTTAATTATCCTGTTACGTTCTCTGCCACAGCAAGTGGGGCTGCAACCTTGAATTACCAATGGCTGCATAATAATGTTCCTGTGTCGGGTGCAACTTTAACTGATTATACAATTTCGAATGTTGCTTTCGCAGATTCAGGTGAATACCGGTTAGTGGTATCAAACTCTTTCGGTTCGGATACAAGTGCGATCGCTTATCTAACAGTTACTGCTAATCAACCGCCTTCAGCATCCATCACTGCACCTTTAAATAATTCCTTGTATTCTGCGGGCGAAGTGATCACTTTCAGTGGAACGGCAAATGATCCTGAAGATGGAACTCTTGCAGATTCTACTTTTCAGTGGCTTTTGGTTTTTCATCATGATACTCACATTCATCCCGGTCCGACAATTGCAGGTGGAGCAAGTTCTGGTTCATTTACAATTCCTAACACAGGCGAAAAATCTGCTAATGTGTTTTATAGATTGTATTTGATTGTTCAGGACTCTGAAGGAATGATCGATTCCTCTTTCGTAGATTTATTGCCAAGAACATCTATGATCACATTGAATACACAACCATCCGGACTTACTCTGCAACTGGATGGACAACCTTTCACAACTCCTTATTCTGTTTTGAGTGTAGAAGGTATGTATAGAATGATCTCTGCACCATATACACAACAATATCTTGGCGATCAGCTACTATTCACATCATGGAACAATAACGGAACTGTGACTCAAACTATAACAACTTCTATTAATGATTCAACTTACCTCGCTACATATGATTCATTGCAGCTAGCCTATAATTTGGGAAATGATTCTCTGGTCTGTGTAAACGATTTTGTTACCATTAATGCAGGAGCAGGATATCAAAGTTATGCATGGACAGATGGAACAACCGGTCAATATATTACGCTACCGACTACTTTCGCTGATACGCTTTATGCCGGAGTAACCGTTGTTGATGGAAGCGGAATGACAGGTAATGATTCTGTAATGTATATTGTTGATGTCTGTAATTCTGTTGATCAGATCGCCGGAACAGTAGTTAGTGTTTATCCGATTCCTTCATCAGGAAAAGTAAACATTAGTAAATTACCTGTAAGCTATTTTTTAAATGTATACGATATAACTGGTAGGGCGATCATCAGAAATAGCTTTGTTCCTTCCAATGAAATCAAAACTGTTGATCTTGAATCCGGACTCTATTCATTTATCATCAGTACTTCTGATAAAAAGTTTGTAACTAAAAAAGTTTCAGTTGTCAAGTAAAAAATTTCAACACTAAGAGGTCACTAAAAATTCGTCACAATTCCGATAGGCATCGAGATTGTGACGAATTTTAGTGATCTCAGTGTTTGATTTTTTATTTTTTATTTCCTTTCACTTTTAGTTTTAACTTTAAACATTTGTCAACTCGTCATACCATTCTTTTCCCAAAATTTTAAAGTAGTAAGCCTTTTTTTGCCTAATATTCAATAAAGTTAAGAGTAACTGAAAATAAATTTGGTAAAATAGAAATTACATCGTAATATTACGATGTAATGGGAATTTCAAAAACAGAAGAATTTACAGTAAGAGACAACAAAGTTGCTCAGTACGCAAAGGCGTTAGCACATCCGGCTCGGGTTGCGATCATAGAAGTTCTATTAAAAAAGAACTCATGTATCTGTGGAGATATAGTCGATGAATTGCCATTGTCTCAATCTACCGTGTCTCAACATCTGAAAGAACTTAAATCGGCCGGACTGATCCAGGGAGATATTGAAGGAGTAAAGACATGCTATTGTATAAATGAAAAGGAGTGGCTTCAGGCAAAGCAATATCTGAATGCACTGTTTGATAAGTTAGTTGTGAAGAAAAATTGTTGCTAAAAAAATTTAATTTTATTAATCGTAATATTACGTTAAGATGAAAAAAAAGACCCCCGAACAAATTAAAGAAATTGTGAAACAACAGTATTCACAAATCGCGCTCCAGGACAAGGATCAGAATGAATCTTCGTGTTGTGGTTCTACATGCTGCTCTACGGATGTATATAATATTATGTCCGACGACTATTCAAAATTGGAAGGCTATAACCCGGATGCAGACTTGGGGCTTGGTTGTGGTTTGCCAACTCAGTTTGCAAAAATCAGAAAAGGTAATGTTGTTATTGACTTAGGCTCGGGCGCAGGAAACGATTGCTTTATTGCTCGCCAAGAAACCGGTGAGACAGGGAAAGTTATTGGTATCGATTTTACTCCGGCAATGATCAATAAAGCAAGGATCAATGCTGAGAAACTTGGATTTCATAATATCGAATTCCGACAGGGTGATATTGAAAATTTACCAGTTACTTCTAATGTAGCGGATGTTGTAGTTAGTAATTGCGTTTTGAATTTAGTTCCTGATAAGGCAAAAGCATACAGTGAAGTTTTTCGAGTGCTAAAACCTGGTGGACATTTCAGCATTTCCGATGTAGTGCTTGAAGGGTCGTTACCAAAAAGTCTGATGGATGTTGCAGAAATGTATGCAGGATGTATCTCCGGTGCAATTCAGAAAGATGTTTATCTGAAAGCTATTCAGGATGCCGGTTTTAAAAATGTAACCATTCAGAAACAAAAAGTAATTTTACTTCCTGATGATATCCTCAAGGAATATCTATCGGAGTCTGATATAAAGATCTACAAAGACAGTGGAGTAGGTGTATTCAGCATTACTGTCTACGGTGAGAAAGAGAAAGAACAACCATGTTGCGCACCCGGTTGTTGTAATTGATATTCTTAAATAAAAAAATAGTCAGTATTTTTTAAATCAAATATGATGAAGAAAAGAGTATTATTTCTGTGCCTGCATAATTCGGCACGTAGTCAGATGGCAGAAGCATATCTGAATAAATTCGGCGGTAACAATTTTGAAGTTGAAAGTGCAGGGTTTAAACCTGCGCCAATTAATCCACTTGTAATTGAAGTTTTACATGAGGATGGAATTGACATCTCTTCTAATCCTACAAAAGCAGTATTTGATCTATTTAAAGCCGGCCATATCTTTCATTATGTCATCCGTGTTTGTAATATTGCAACTCAGGAACAATGCCCTATCTTTCCAAGCATGGCTGAAATGATCGACTGGTCGTTTGATGATCCATCAACCTTTAAAGGAAGTCATGAGGAAAAACTTGTAATGGTCAGAGAAGTGCGTGATAAAATCAAAGCCCAGGTAAAAATGTTTGCGGAACAAAAGCAACTCTCAATAAAACAGTAACTCAATTAGAACAGAATGAAAATAGCCCTCTTCAGCGATGTACATGCTAATCTTCCGGCATTGGAAGCTTGTTTGAATGACATAGATTCAAAACAACCGGATGCAATTTATTGTCTGGGAGATCTGGTTGGTTATAATATCTGGCCTAATGAAGTGATCGATATTATCCGGCAACGAAAAATTCCAACTATTGCCGGTAACTATGACTTTGGAATTGGCAGATCAAGCGATGATTGCGGCTGTGCTTATAAAACTGATTCAGAAAAAGAATTGGGAAAGGTGTCCATTGCTTACACGAATGAGATCGTAAAGCATGAGCAACGAAAGTATTTAAGAACATTGCCTGCACATATCAAATTGGAATTTCAGTTAAACAACGACAAACTTAATTTACTTCTTGTTCATGGCAGTCCGCGCAAGATCAATGAATATCTTTTCGAAGACCGCGATGAAAAAAGTTTGAATCGTATTATGGAACAGGCAGATGCCGACATTATGTGCTTTGGTCACACGCATAAACCCTATCACCGGATATTAACTTCTGATGTTGAAAATCAATGCGGATTTAGACATGCGATCAACATCGGTTCCGTGGGAAAACCGAAGGATGGGAATACAAAAGGTTGTTATGTAATTCTAACAATCAACGAAAATTATTCTGTTAATAAAAGCGATTCAATTCATGTCGAATTCTGCCGGTTCGATTACGATATCGAACGTGCTGCCAAAGCTGTCGAGAATAGTCCACTTCCAAAAGAATATGCAGAAATGCTTCGTAAGGCATTCTAATTTATTTTCTAAATTGAATGATCGTGAATAACGCTTCGATTTTAAGCTTTTAGCTATTTCAAAGGAATTACTCTGATTTAAGCATTAACATTTGGCTCTTTGAAAATTATGTTAAAATCTTTTCAAAGAACCCCTTGATTCCAATACCCAAAATACAATACCTTTATTACTTCACAAAATGGCGTAGTGGAGTAGACGTCTGAAAAAAATTGCATCAATGGATTCTAATTTGCCGATACAACAAATTCTTGCGAGATATAAATCTAGCGACAAAACAGGTCTGCTTCATTCATATGGTGAACTGAAAAGTCTCAACATTGACCTTGATTTCATTTTCGTATTACTGCGTACGTTTGAAGAAGAGTCAAATTTTAATTCTAAAGATTATGATCAGTTTGCACTGGTTACGATCCTTGACTATATTGAGCGAACACATACCTATTATTTATCCAAACGTTTGTATGAAATTGAGCAAACGATCGACTTACTTATCAAGTCGTATGATAAAAGTCATCCATTATTACTCGGATTGAACAGTTTCTTCCTTGAGTACAAATCCCGTCTGGCGGCTCACATTAAGGCAGAGGAGAATTTCATGCTTCCTTACATAAAGTCATTGTTAAAATTTGAGAAGCATGAGATCAATGTTCAGGATTACTTCGTGACAACCAAAGATAACTCTATGGACAAGATCCTCAATGCTCACGACGACGTTGAACTTGATCTTGCCAAAATGCGTGAAGCACTCTTTAATACTCAAACCCCTGAGACCAGTAAAACACTTTACCGCATTCTCATTACGCAACTTGAATCATTTGAGAAGGATCTGCTCGTTCACGGACTGGTTGAAGACCACGTGCTTATTCCACGTGCAAAGCAACTGGAGGAGAACTTGAATGAAATATTTTCAGAGATGATCGGGTGGAATTGAAATATATCTTCATATTTTTAAGACACAAAGGATTACAATATTTTTGTAAGTATTAAGTATTTTTGAGACTTTATTTTAAATTGTAGTATAAACAATGACAGCATTACTAGTTGAATTACTACAAACTAAACACCATTTGGTATGGTATAAGATTTCATAACAGACAAGCTCTGTGTGTGAAATATGGTGGGTTCTTGTTCTCGGATAATTTTCAAGTTATTCCTGATTTTCTTTATTGGTATTTTTCCACTTTATAATG
>JAYUWA010000658.1:0-8495 GCA_043753795.1 Bacteroidota bacterium
GACAAAATAATATCTGTGCGGACTGCACCGGTAACCCGTTCCTTTTCGAGTTCCTCAGGTGTAATAACTTTTATCTGTTCAATATTAGTCGGCGCATCATGATGTTTGCTAAACATAGAATGTACCTTTTCATAACCTTCGAAACATAAATATGTACCACCTAGCATTAAAATAGGAGTGATTGCCCAAGGTGCAAAATAGCCAAGCAGCAAAGCTGCTGGACTTAGAATAAGCAGTTTGTTGATTAGAGATTTTTTGGCAATCTTAAATATGATACTAAGTTCACGGGATGGATCAAGTCCAACAACATATTTTGGTGTCACCGCCGTATCGTCAATGACAATGCCTGAAACTTTTCCGCTGGTCTTGGCTACCTGAGCAGGTACATCATCCAGGCTGGCAGCACTTGCTTTTACCAATGCGGAAATATCATCTAATAGTGCAAAAAAGCCTGATGCCATATACTTTTATTCGAAATAATTTGTTGAAATTTGTCAGTGCAAACTTAAACATATTTTTTTAAAATTAACTTGTAATAAAATATCATTCGCTACATTATGTTAGAAAATCCATTGTTTTTAATTCCCTTGTTGACAGGAGTAATATTTTCATTAGCGGGCTTTCTCACGTTGAAGTTCCCGCCAAAAAGGATAAATGTCCTTTATGGTTATAGAACTGCAAATTCTATGAAGAGTGAGGAAAGATGGAAATTTTCGCAAACATATTCTTCGAAAGAAATGATTAAACTTGGATTAATATTGACAACATGTTGCTTACTTGGGTTTTTATCAATTTCTAATAATATTATCAATCTTATAATAGGCCTGAGTCTGATAATTGCAATGGTTATTTTACTTTTCTTTAGAGTAGAAAAAGCTATTATCAAAAAATTTGACAATTCTGGTAATTTTTAACTATCGATTTTCTATGAAAAAAATCATCTTGTTATTTAATTTTTTACTGATTTCAGAAATTGCGTTCTCAATGGATGGAAATGATACGTTAATAGAGGTGCAGTGCAACCAGGTTGAAATCAGACATGGACAGCTTTACGGCGGATGGCAATACGTAATTAATTCAGATAAAGAATTTCGGAGAATAATTGGCGGCCGTTCAACTGTTGATTTTTCTAAGTTTACATTATTAGGTGTAGTAACAGCATCGGGTGGTTGTCAGAGTCCTGACGTATCACATTTTGTTAAGTACTCAGAAAAATCGGGAATTTATTACTATGAATTAATGATTCGGGTTAATGGGCCGTGTGAAAGGAATAATTTTATAGAAATTTGGTGTACTATCCCTAAGATATCAGACAGTACAAGGGTGACCTTCAAGAGAAACGAAACGGGTAAATTCAATTAAACATTCATATCTTCACCAACTATTAAATCGTTTAACAACGATTGAAGAAGATTGCTTGATTTCTAGGGAGTGTTCAGATTTACAAAAAATATATTGCCGATAAAACTCGTTAAACTAAATTAGAGACTACCTACATCAAGCATCATTTAAGTATCAACCTATAAATTGTATTCGTAAAACAAAAAACATCACTTACAATATAATGTTCATTATGATCTCTAAAAGATTCTTCCCAAAAGCCATCTACATTACCCTTCTCACGCTCTGTTCTCTAACACTAACTGCTCAGCAAACTCAGATCGGCAACCTGTTGGTAGAAGGTGTCGGCGCAATTCCTGCTGAATTTTCTGATCGGTTGGAACAATATCAGAATATCCGGAGTGCGGATTTTGCAGATTGGGATGCTTCTGGAAATGGACTTTTTTTTACAACACGTTTTGCAGATGTCAATCAAATACATCACGTAAAAAATCCAGGGTCATATCGGGAGCAGATTACATTTTTCAAGGAACCTATCAATGGTGCATCTACTTGCCCCGATCCTATGAAAGATGGTTTTCTTTACAGCCGTGACATAGGCGGTAATGAGCAGTTTCAGATTTACTTTTATGATAGGAGTAATGGTCGGTCTACGATCTTGACAGATGGAAAGAGTAGAAACACAGGTTTTAACTGGAATAAAAAAGGTGATAAAGTTGTTTATGCTTCTAACAAACGTTCGGGACAGGATCTGGATTTCTACATAGCTCAACTTAATGATCCAACGAATGCGAAATTGATTTTGGAAAATAAAGGCGGTGGATGGAATTTGGTTGACTGGAGTGATGATGAGTCACGGATGATTGTTTGCAATGTAACATCAATCAATGAGTCGAAAATGTATTTTCTCGATATAGCATCTGGAAAGTTGGAAGAATTGAATCCAAGTACGAAGCAAATTTCATATTCAAAGGGTGGATCTGGTTTAGGCAATGCTAAATTTTCAAAAGATGGCAAAGGCATTTTCATGATCTCTGATGAAGCTACTGAATTTATGGCGTTACGCTATTATGATTTTGCAACACGAAAAATGTCGAAGATCGTAGATATCGAAAACGACATTGATAAAATGACCTTTTCTCCTGATGGATCGAAACTGGTTTTTGTTGTGAATGAAGGCGGATATTCAAAGCCATATCTGATGGATACTCAAACAATGAAATATGCGCCACTGAACCTTGGTTCATCCGGAGTAATTTCTAGTATTAAATTTAATAAAGATAACAATCGGTTAGGTTTTGGTCTGTCTGCATCTAATCAAGCTTCTGAAGCATATGTTTACGATATTAAAAATCAAAAAATGGAACGCTGGACTTTTAGTGAAACTGCAGGATTAAATCCTGAAATTTTTAGGTCGTCAAAATTAATTGAATACCCAACTTACGATAAAGATGAGCGAACGAAAAAAACTCGGATGATCCCTTCGTTTTTGATGAAGCCTAAAAATCCAAAAGGTAAATTGCCTGTTATTATAAATATCCATGGCGGACCGGAAAGTCAATCAATCGCAATTTTCAATTCTATAAATCAATTTTGGGTAAACGAATTAGGTGTCGCTGTTTTGATCCCGAATGTTCGTGGTTCATCGGGTTATGGAAAATCTTATTTGAAATTAGACAATGGTGTTTTGCGGGAGAATTCTGTTAAAGACATAGGAGCATTGATCGAGTGGATCGCCACTCAACCGGATCTAGACACTTCTAAGATCGCTGTTTATGGAGGTAGTTATGGCGGGTATATGAGTCTGGCAGCTATGACTCACTATAATGATAAATTAAAATGCGGAGTGGACTTATACGGGATCTCTAATTTCGTTTCTTTCCTGAAAAACACTTCCGGATATCGTGTTGACTTGCGCAGAGTCGAATACGGTGATGAACGTGATCCGAAAATGGCTGAACACTTAGTGAAAATTAGTCCGTTGAATAATATCAAAAAGATCACAAAACCAATGTTTATTTACCAAGGTGAAAACGACCCACGCGTTCCATTGTCTGAATCACAGCAAATGGTTGAAGCCCTGAAACAAAATGGAGTTGCCGTTAGCTATGTTCAGGCAAAAGATGAAGGTCATGGTGTTGCAAAAAAAGCAAATCGTGATTATACTTTTGCAGCTATTTCGTTTTTTTTGAAGAGGTATTTGGTCGGGGAATGAAGTATTAGAGAAGCAACGCTATATTAATTCATATCAAAAGCCTAAAAAAAATGGAAGAGTTGTTAAGAATAATTTTGCCGGTATATTTTATAGTTTACTTTGGAATTGCATTTTTTGCAAAAAGTCTGATTGTAGCGAAACGTATTGGAAAGAATCCACTTGTTCTGCCAAAAGACGACAGCGCTTACGGGTTAATAGGCCTTTATTTCAAGCTGACTATGATTTTTATGTTTGTGTACGTTTTAGTGTTTGCATTTATTCCTCAAATTTACGAGTACTTCTTGCCTGTTAAACAACTTGAAACCTTGACAGTAAAATATATTGGACTTGGGCTTTTAGTATTTGCACTGCTGTGGACAATCGTTGCACAAGAACACATGAAAAATTCCTGGAGAATTGGGATTGACTTGGAGATGAAAACGGAATTGATCACAACAGGCCTTTTTGGACTTTCGCGTAATCCAATCTTCTTCGGAATGATCTTAAGTTTGGTTGGGCTATTCTTTACAACACCAAACGCAGTTACAGGAGTTTTTTTAGTCCTAGGGTTACGTTTTGATCCAAGTTCAAATTCGATTGGAAGAAGAGTTTCTGAGTAAGCAGCACGGACAAAATTATTTAGTATATAAGGAAAAAGTAAGACGACTTATTTAAAAAGATCAAATGCAAATTGATTCCATAGTATACTCAGGATATTATCTATGAAAGTAGAAGCACAAATTAAAAAGTACATTTCCGGTCAACCTGAAGCAAAAAGCAGCGACATGCAGGCATTGCATCAGCTAATACTTAAAATAATGCCTGGATGTAAATTATGGTTTCTAGATAGCAAAGACAGTGAAAATAAAATAGTTTCTAATCCGAATATTGGCTACGGACAACTTACTATTAAATATGCCGATGGAAAAACTAAAGAGTTTTATCGAATCGGATTAAGTGCAAACATAACCGGAATCTCAGTTTATATTCTTGGGATCAATGATAAGATTTATTTAGCTAAAATATTTGGAAAAAAGCTGGGGAAAGCAAGCGTAAGCGGATATTGCATTAAGTTTAAAGCTGTAAAGGACATCAACACTGAAGTGCTTGAAAAGGCTATACAATTTGGATCTAATCAATAAAAAGAACGGGATAAAGTTGAATTGAACAACTTTATCCCGTTCTTATATTATGAATCTCCATTACAGAGAAAAGTATTATTGCATTTTTATCATTCGAATCGTTTGAGTGTCACTTCCAAAAGAGATCTTGACAAAATAAATTCCGGAAGCCAGATCTTTCAGGTTTAGCTTGCGTGTGTCATGCGCTTTCAGATTTTCCTGTGAAACAAAATGTGTTTTTCCAAATGCATCGACAATGTTTATTTCGACAGTACCTGGAGTTTCATTTCCGAAATTAATGTCAATTACACCTGTACTTGGATTTGGATAAATTCCAACATTACGAATAGTTTGCGACGAACTTCTATTCGGATTGCAAATCGCAGTAGTGACAATAATAGCATCGAACGCCTCACATGAATTTCCATCTGTGATCAACACTGAATAAACTCCGTCTGTAGAAACTGTCAATGTTTGATTAGTAGAATTATCTGACCACAAATATTGATATCCTGATCCGGCATCTAAAGTAAGTGTAGTACCTACGCAAATTGTTGTATCCGCACCTAAAGTAATAACCGGAGATGCAAATTGATATCCGATAGATACAGTTGCATAATCCGGACAACCGACATAGTCGGAAACTTCAACTGTATAGGTTCCCGGTGAGAGGTTAGAAACAGTTGCAGTTGTGGCTCCACCCGGCATCCATAAGTATGAATACGGAAGTGTTCCACCTGAACCAGTTGCAGTTGCAGTACCATCCTCGCTAAATTGACAAGTCGCATTAGTTGATGAAACAATGTTAGCAACTATTCCTGCTGTGTTGTTTACAGTTGCTGTAAGAGTTTGCTGGCATCCGTCAACATTATCAATTATAGTAACAGAATAAATTCCTGCATTTAATCCGGTTGCAGTAGCACTCGTGCTAACTGAAGGCGTCCATGCAAAAGAAAAGTTCCCGCTTCCACCCGATATTTGAACACTTGCAGTACCGTCAGATGCCTGACAAGTTGCAGCAGTCGTACTCATAGTTGCTGTAAATCCAACGGAGCTTGTAATTTCAACTGTCTCAGACATCCGGCAATTATTATTATCTGTAACAGTAACACTATATGTTCCTGCAGCTAGATTAGTAATTGAATTTGTGTTCTGTGGCGGAGTGGTGTTCCAACTGTAATTATAAGGACCTGTTCCACCGCCGGCAGTACATATAGCACTACCTGGTTGACCTGAACAGTCAGCGTTTTGCGAAGTAGTTGTAAGTACCAATGCAGGAGGTTCGGTAATTGTGATGTATTGATAAGTTGAGCAACCTGTTGGACTGATCACATTCACACTATACGTTCCTGCTGTAAGGTGCGTAAGATTTGGAGTTTGTCTTTCTCCCGGCATCCACATTATTTCAAATGGACCTGTACCACCGACATTCATATTCACAGTACCATTATGTCCACCATTACAACTAACGTTAGTGGTTGCAATTTGTGCAACAGCTCCTGGAGTCACATTAATAACAACAGGTAATTGTGAAGCTTGTGCAGGCGTGCCATCGTCTGTGGCAATGACCATAAGTTGATTCAGTCCGATGTTAGAAGCCTGACCTATTACCTGTATACTGAATGTTGAAGTATTTCCCGGTAATGAAGTGACAGTTACACCACTCATAGTAGTTGATGTTGTAACTGTTGTTATTTGTCCTTGTTCAGGAGATAAGAATGTACCTTCAATCAATAAAGTATCGCCTTCGCAAACTGATAATGTATCACACGCCTGAGAAGAATTTAAAATTGGTGGCACATTGCTTCCACTTTGGCAAACATTGAAAATGAATGATTGATTATCGAGAGCATCTATTCCATCATTGTTTGCAAATGGTCCATCGTACGAAGAACCTGCCTGATCAAATAAACCAATCTGAATGTATTCTAATCCATTTCCTTTATTTACACCGACAGTTGCAGGAGTTCCACCAAATCCATTCGTGCCTCCGGAAGCATCTCCTGTAGTCCATTGCATATCCTGATAGCAGAATGAAACATTTGATCCCGGTGGTAATAACGGATCTATTCCATCAGTTATAATTAATTGAAAAGTATTTTTCAGATCGTCATGAGAACTGAAATATCCAACGTTCTCCCATTGTACAATGAGGTGTGTGCTAGTAAGTTGATAATATACAATTCCGCTTAGAGCGCCACGTGTATCTACATCACCCCAGAATGGAGCGATCATAGTATAGGTTGGATCAGGAAACGAATTTGCTGTGAATGTTGCATAAGGATTGTTAATCGATACGTTTCCGTTATTGTTAATGTACATGAAATTTACTTGCTGTCCGTAAAAGCAGAATGGAAAAGGAACAGTGATCTGAGTAGTAGACCAATCATCATTTCTATAATCCGGAGGCAAGCCCGGACCACCGCTTCCGCCTGATCCGTCGAACTGCGCAACTTGCCAGCTTGAATCACGTGGTATCCAGCAAGCGCAACCACTGGCAGTGTTCACTGAATTTGCAATTGGAACATTAGGAGCGATGCGTGCAGGGTTTTTCCCTAAGACATCATAATTGACATACTTTTCAGTTCCGTTAAGTTTGCCATCAAGCTTTGCCTGATTGACTTTTTTCATATCAATTGTCTTCACATCAATCTGTGAAAACAATTGCGAGCTAAATAGCAGCAATGCTCCGATAATAAGAGTAATTTGTTTTTTCATAATTAGTTGGGATTAGGGTTAGTGAAAGTCAAATTACGAAATGCGTAGGAGCTGTACAAATATATTTGGCTAGAATTCAAAGTGATAAAATGCTCTGGAATTATAGTTTTATTGAAAAAAAGGAGGTTTTAGACAAAAGTTACTTATTAGGCCTCTTTCACAAATTGAAAAGAATATAAAATTGGCATCAGCTAAGAACTCCGTTACAGATGCATTGAATTAGGAGAACGGATAGGCTTTTATAAAGATGATGTAGTACCAAAAGGATGTACGCCGAGTTATTTACCCGAATTCATTTCGATTCAAGTTGCTAAATTGAAAAAGTAGAAAGATGCAAGTGTCGTATTCAACCACGAAAATTGTCGCATATACACAGCAACCAACTGATTTTTATTTCCGAGATTTGTTTAATTAAAAATGTATACTCATTTAAATTCTATAGCCATGAAAAAACTACAATACACCGTAAGTATCAAAGCTTCTGTTAGCAAAGTCAATGATGTTATGCTAGGATTAAGCAATAAGTCTACATACGAGCAATGGACAGCTTTGTTTAACCCAACATCGACCTATGAAGGAAGTTGGAATAAAGGAAGTAAAATTCTTTTTGTCGGAGTAGATTCAAATGGAGAGAAAGGTGGAATGGTTTCGGAGATAGCTGAAAATATTCCCAATAAATTTGTTTCCATTCGGCACTATGGTCTGATAAAAGGCGATACAGAAATTACAGAAGGTCCGGAGGTAGAAAAATGGGCCGGAGGATTTGAAAATTATTCATTTGAACAAAGCAATGGCGTTACAAAAGTAAATGTGGATTTAGATACTACAGAAGATTTCGTTGATTATATGAATCAAGCTTATCCGAAAGCATTGGCAAAGCTTAAGGAAATTTGCGAATGAATTTGCAAAAGATAATGTGAATTAAAAAGCGAATGAAAGATAATATCAGATTAGAAAAAACAAAAGAAAGTGATTTGATGTCATTCTTTCAGTTTCAGCTGGATAGTGAAGCAAATCATCTGGCTGCATTTATGCCGAAAGATTCACATGATAAGAATGCTTATCTTGAAAAGTACACAAAGTTTTTATCGTTCGCATATTAATAGTCGGATCAGATAAAA
>JAYUWA010000659.1:0-2771 GCA_043753795.1 Bacteroidota bacterium
TTTGATGAGCATGAGTGGTATATTGGGTATTTTAATACGGATGGAAAGTTTTGAAAGCCTTTTTAACACAAGAACACAAGTTCACAATAAGATCACGGAATGACAGCGATCCATTATGCGTTTGAAATAAAATATTTGTTTTAAATAAAATTGCAATTCCGTGATCTTATTGTGAACTTGTGTTCTTGTGTTTATTTTTATTTATTAATAAACTTCGCTTTTCTTACAGTTTAATCTTCTATCATTCAGATTTGAATAATTCATTACAAGGATTTTTTCAAGTCAACGAAATTGAATCTTTCTTTTTTCCTCTAAAATCAAATTTATCAAATCCAAATTTTACTATAAACATCACAACATTGCAGTCGTGGAACTAATTGCCCTTTGAAAAGTTAAACCACTTTGAACAATTAAAACTCTTATGATTAGAAAATGTTACCTACTACTGGTGGCACTGACTATGTCGGTGTCATCAAGAGGGGAACATGCGAACGTACAAAACTCCGTGGTGGGAGTAAGTACAGGAACTCTGATCAGAAACGGAAGTGGGTCCGTAAGTTCATCATTGGATACTGTGGGTGACCCTTCTCTTTTTGGTACGAATGTCTGGAATGTATACGCATGGAACTCTACCAACGCGAACAGTTGGATCATTGATTATTATGCGGGATATTATGTTGACACTAACCTGTCAATGAATACCCTTAACTACTGGGGTGATAACGACAGCCCATCTTATGCCTCAGGTTATCAGGGACAAGCTGTGGTCGAAGACAATCATTCCTTTTCTGCAAAGAGGCGCGGATTTCCGTTAGGCTTTTATCAGATAAACATTCCAACGCATGATGATTGGGCCTACCTCATCATCAACGGAGTTGAAGTCTGGAATCATGAAGACTGTTGTGATTATCATGGCGATGTATGGCAGGGATTTCTCAGCGATACTTCAACAATTGAATTCCGTGTTATGGAATTTGGTGGTGGATCCTATGGCTTTGTTGAATTGATGAAATTATCCTTAGCTTCATCAGCAAGCGCAACATTTATTCCATGTCACAATGGAAATTCTGATGTCACTATCACCGCTACTGGTGGTGTACCGCCATACACCGGTGTTGGTACATTCACAGTCTCTGCAGGAATTTATGATTACACTGTAACAGATAGTCTAGGCGACTCAACAGTTATTACTGTTGTTGTTCCGGAACCTGCTGCTTACGACACTATTATTACAACTGATATCCCACAGGCTTTTTGTGAGGGTGATACAGTTACGTTAACCGGTCCATCGCATGGGAAAGCACTGCATTTTTCAGGAGCGCCAAACAGAGTTTTACTTCCTATCAATTCACCGGAAACTGATTATACTTTTGAACTGGACTTCAAGACCACTGAACCATACACAGGACTTTCCAGCGTAAGAGATGGTGATCTCAGCGGTTCGCATGATAGAAATTTATATCTTGAAGAAGGAGAAATTTTCCACAGATTATATTCTGCAGACGAGATCATAAGTTCAACAGGTCACAATTTTGCTGACGGACAATGGCATCATGTCGCTGTTGTTGTTGAATCAGGTGTTGGACAACGCATTTATGTTGATGGAGTCCTTGTCGCAAGTGGTACAGTCGATCGTTCTGATTTTGATTGGGACAATACGATCAACATTGGATTTGGTAATGATTATTTCAATGGAAGTATTGACAATGTCAGATTATGGAATGTTGTAAGAACGCCTTCGGAAATAATTCAAGATCAAACTTTACATGTAACGGGTAGTCTTCCGGGATTAATTGGCAACTGGGACTTTGACGAAATCGACAATGAAACAACTTATAACTCTGTTGACAACTCAGAAGCATATTTAATGGAGGGCCCTGCACCGGTAGAAAACAATACTAATACATACTTATGGAGTAATGGAGCTACGACACGATCGATAGCGTCTGCTGTTGCCGGAACTTATACTGTTGCTGTTACAAATGTCAATGGATGTGCAGTAGGCAGTCCTTCGATTGAATTAACAACGAATCCGAATCCTGTACTTCCTGTTTTAACAACACAATCCCCGCTTTCATTCTGTCACGGTACAGTAGCTGAGTTTACGAGCAGTGCTACGGAAGGTAATCAATGGTTGAAAAATGGAAGTCTGATAGATGGTGATACACTTTCAACTATGAACGCAATGGAAGAAGGTCATTATTCTGTTACTGTAACAAATGAATTTGGATGTTCAAAAACTTCGGCACAACAATTTGTTGAAGTATTTCCGGCACCGCCGGCACCGGTAATAGTACCGTCATCTTCAACAACATTCTGCGATGGCGGAAGTGTTGACCTTACTGCTGTTTCCGGAAATGTAAATGTACGTTGGGCAACATCGGTAATTTCATTCAGTACAGAATGGAGTGCAATTGGATGGGGTGCAATACAAGCATTGGGTGAACCGAATGTATATCCAAATTACGGAGACCTTGAAAATGCATGGTCTCCTTCCGGACACGATGATCAGGAATTCCTTGAATTAGGGTTTACGCATCCTATCCCAATTAACTTCATCGATATTTATGAAACCTTTGGTCCCGATTTTGTTGATTCCGTATTTGTAAAAAATCCGAATACAGGTTTATATGAAACTGTCTATACAGCATCTCCGCAATACAATGGTGATTCAGCACAGATCCTACACATTACTTTTCCAATGACATCGTTTCCGGTTTCGGAAGTAATGATAAGTATGGATATGTCTGCTGTAGCCGGTTGGAATGAAG
>JAYUWA010000660.1:0-25389 GCA_043753795.1 Bacteroidota bacterium
GTGTCTTTCACCAAGGCCACAGGCTGCATTTCCTGCTCTAAATTTTGAACCAAATTCTGCAGAAAAACCAGGTTTCAACTTAACCATATTCTCACAATAAAATTTCACATTTGAACCTGATTGAACAATGACAGGACCCGTAGAACCACTTGTAACATTATTTCCTGCAATTACAAAATCAGTCGCGTCTACCCTCTCAATTCCATTTAAATTTCGGTTTTGGTAATATTGACTAGTTCTACAACAACTTAATGGGATATCCAAACTAGAAACCAAATCTATATATGGGTAAATTGCATTTGAGCCTGCGTCAATTAATAAAGGACAACTGTTGCACACATATTCATCATTACAATTCCATAAGCGTAAATAAATTAAATAATTTCCCTGTTGTAACCCATTGCCATCGTTATCTCTTCCAAACCATGCAAAAAGAAGATCGGAATAACCATTGTCTTTTAGCCCCATTGGGTTAAAAGTTTTAAAACTATAAGCAGGTTCTGTTGCAGACCAATTGCCATAAACTTCAAACTCTAAACCAATTGCGTTTTCAACTGTAAATTTAAATGCAGAATTCCACAAAGCACCATTCATTACTATAGGAATTGTGCTATGTACTATCGAACCCATTTGTGCTATACAAGAATGGTTGCAAAAATTTATTAATGAAACATCATCAATTAAAACATAACTTTTAACACAACTACCACCTGCACCATTGTCAAAATAATTATCATTAACAACCTCAATTGTCAACCAATCATATGAGTCATAATCTATTCCATTTGGAGCAACAAATAGTTTCTGGATATGATACCATCCACCTCCAAGTGGGTAAAGAGTTGTTGATATTGGAAAGTTAGCTACTTCAATTATAGATTGTTGTATTCCATTTTCATGATTTACATAATCGTTTGTGCACCGATTATCATACATATTATCTTGATACTCGATTCTTTTTTTTGCCAATGTTACTCGTATGTTTGAGCCTGAATTATTATAAAATGATCCATCTCCAGGTGGTCCCGATTCAGATAATTGTATATACATTGAAATAATATAGGCTTTACCAGATTCCAAATCATTGTTTGTAAAAAACTGTTGCTGCAACAATTCATAATCATGCATACCAGCATATCTAGTTCCACTATGCGCACCTCCATTTGCCTGTGTAGCTCGAAAATTAGATATTCCCGAGTTCACATCGTACCAGTCAGGTGAGTGATTGTATGCAAACTGACTACCAACGCTTTCAACATGCAAACAAGATTCCCAAACCTCAGGTCCTTCACTTTCTTCCCAAAGAATATTAAAATGTGATTGGAATTGACCTTCTCGATTTGGCTGACTTATTGAACTCGCATCCTCAAATCCTTCATTATGGATAAGATTGTTTTGAGCATTAATATTTGAAACAAACACAACTGATAACACTAATAATGAAATATTTTTTTTCATAATTTTAATTATTAATTTTTATTTAAAATAGGATATTCTAACCCTAATTTATAAAATGTATCACTTTTGTATCCTATATCAATACTCCCTAAAATACTCCATTTATTTTTGGGAAATTTATATTTTAAACTAATCTGTGGGATAGGAATAGTAGTAAATTTAAATTCATTTTTTTTCACAACTTGTAATTCATCATAATAATTAATTGATTCATATGAATATAGATCAATAAAAGAAAATAAAATGCCAGCATTTAAAACAACTGATTTATAATTATATCCAAATTGAATTGGGATTTGAAATAATTTATGAATTGATTTAATTTGCGTAGCTACATTAGGAAAAGTATTCAAGTACAATTGAGCAATCTCCTTTGACTGTCTCGAATCAAAAGTGTAATTTGAATAAACAAATCCGGTTCGCAATATGAATTGATTTTTATATATTTTGTCAACTAAGAATCCTCCACCAATTCCAAATACAGGGTACTTCTGAAACCCGCTACAATCAATACATGGAACATAGTTAATTATTGGTTCGGGTGTTGTAAATACCGAATTATGAGTTATATAAATTGTTGCAGATATTCTTAATTCAACTTTCGATTTAGAATATATACTACTAAAAAATAAAACTAAAGTAATCGTTATCAATAATGTTTTCAATAGAGTCGGAATTTTACAAAAACAAATTATTCTTTAAGTTTTTCTATTTGACTCTTCAGAATAGCATTTTGTTCATTTATTTGAATGACGTATAATGTTAACTCTTCAATTTTCTCAAGAAGTTTAATCTGCATGTCACCAATATCCATAATACCTTTATTTAAAACTTCGGATCTTGAAGGAAGATTTGGAAGATGCCTATTTTTCAAAATAAAAGAAGAGAGCTCATTAAGATCTAGTAGCGGATATTCTGAATCAAATACATAATCAGGGAAATCATCGATTTGAACATTTACTTCCCTACAATATACAGTACCGTCACCCATTATTTGAAAATTCGTTACACCTGTTGAATTGTCAATTATTCTAAATGCTTTTGAAGTCAAATTAGTAGAATTCACGACTACACCACCTTCAAAATCTCCTTGATAATTTATTATTAAATCATCTTCAAAGCCATGTACTAATGCTCTATTATCCAAATTAACACCTTGGAATCTCCCATCGTTTTTACCCACCATAATATCAGCTCCACATACATCAAGTTTGTGCCCTACTCTTACATCCCAGCCTAAAGAACTATTCCCCTCCACCCCAAATTTAAACCCAGCAGGAATAGAATTAGTCCCTATACCAACCTGACCACTTTGAAGAGCCATAAAAGTGTTACCTCCAATGCTAACTACTCCATTTGTTGCACCTGTACATATGTCAATATCTTTTCCATTATTATAATTAATCAATAAAGAACCTGTACCATAATTACTAATAAGGGCATGTAGGTTATCATGCCACATCTTAATATAGTTATTCGATTGTTCTTCGAATGAAGCTAAAATTGAACCTGAAACCTCTAGGTTTTCACGAGGAGTGCTTGTATTAATACCTATCTTGGCGGCAAATGGATTATTAAATATAAATCCATTTGCATATGACCATGCATTGATACCACTAGGTAATTGCCCCCATGTTCCATTTCCAAATAAGATTTCGTTACTAGGATTAGTAGAAGGTGAGACTTTATTTATTTTGCCAGTGACACTAGATTGTAATAAATTAAAACCGCTACCAGCCAATGAACTCGACTGAATATCACCAACAACATCTAATTTAGTCGTTGGGGTAATTGTTCCAATTCCAACATTCCTAATCACAGGTTTTAAATAAATATCATAGTTAATTGTGGATGGACCACACTTGTCCCTGTACCAAGAAAAAGTTAAGGCGTCACAATTTGGCGGAAGTAATATATCGCCCGGTTCGCCTATTCTTAATATACCACTGTTGTCCACATAAACAGGACTACTGGAATTGCTGCTATTTGCTGCTACTTTCAATCCACCAAGTGCTTCAATAACACCAGTATTTTTAATTCTCATTCTTTCAATATTATTAGTTCTAACAACAAAATCTTTATTATCGGTTGTCCCCATAAACTGAGTTGTCGGATCTATGTTCGCATTTCCGATCATCGACCAGTCGTCTCGTTCAGGTGCATATAATGTTTTTCCTGAAATGGAAGTACAACCATTCACATCGGTGATGATACAATTGTAATCTATCGCTTGCAATCCGGAAATAGTGGTTGTTGTTTGTCCGTTGGACCATAGAAAAGTGTATGGAGCCACGCCGACTGAACCAATTGCTGTCAGTGATCCATTGGAACAATCATGACAACTTAAATTGAAACCGTTTGCATAAACCTGTGGTGTTAGATCAACTTTTAAACTACCTGCAGGTTGTGTCAATACAATGCTTGCTATTATTTCAGCCTGATTATCATCGGTAATCCTGACTGAATATTCACCGGCTGTTAAGTTTGAAAGGTCTTCATCAAAGCTGCCGGTGTTCCAATCGTATTTGTAGGGAGGAACACCGCCTGTAACTGATAAGTTAATTGCTCCATCCTTTCCGCTATTACATGAAATGTTGTACCCGTGATATTGCGGACTTGTTAAACTAACAACATGTAAAGGTGTTGGCTCTGTCAATGTTTTACTTCCACTAATGGTACATCCGTTTGCATCTGTTAAAAGTAAACTATATGTCCCTGCTGTCAATTCTTCTATTTGTGATTTAGTGGCGCCATTAGACCACGCAAAAATATATGGTAAAGATCCGCCTGATACTTCTGCATTAATAATTCCATCATGGCCACCTTGCTCGGAAATGTTGTACCCACCATAAAATTTCGGCCATAAAAATAATTGCAATAAGACCGGCTCAATCAATTCTACAGTTGCTGAAATTGTTTGAGAAGAAGCGTCTGTAACCGTAAAAGTATATGCACCGGCTCCGATCCCACTTAAAACTCTATTAAAAGATCCCGTGTTCCAGCTATAAACATATGGCGCTGTTCCGCCTACAATAACCGCTTCTACCATACCATCGTGGGCACCATTGCAACTGATGTTATTCCCATTTTGATAATGGGATACGTTGAATGTGATTGCAAAATCTGTTGCATAAGTTTTTGTAAAGCATAACACAAACAAAACAATTAATAATACCGGAAACTTTTTTACAATCGAAATGTAAATTGAACTTTTCATGTGAGAGTAATATTAGAATGTAAAACTGATAAAATGTACTTTTCTTAATCGGGCGAAATAAACCAACACCAATATGCCCGCCAACAACTAAAAACTAAACTAAGTAACTGACTTAAACTCTTTTTTTATACGGCGACAAAAACTAAACTCATCCGCCTTTCAACAAATAATTTTATTTTGATGCAACAAACATAGAAGTAATTTTGACAAGTCCAAATTTTTTCGCCTATGATTTATGGACATTAACATAAATAACCTGAAAAATAATTTAAAACGATAATTGTATGACAAACCTGGGGCCGTCTTCATTTTAATGAATGTTATCTGTAATATATATATACAATTAAAATGTACAATGCAATCATGTGCGACCTCTCCGAGGTCGTGGCGCGTGTGCATTATTTTCTTTTTCTACCGATGTGTGATCCCGCTGGGATCGGCGTTTGTGTATGATGCTTTTCAAAATTAATTTTCTATCCTTTTTTAAAATTCGAAACTGTATTACGTAATCATGTGCGACCTCTTCGAGGTCGGGGATCGGTGGATTTCTTTTTTTTCTACAAATGTGTGACCCTTTCAGGGTCAGTAGCTGCAATTGTTCACAGATGATTATTTACAGAAAACTAATTCACGTTATTTGGAAGGAGGCATTGGGCTCTGAATTTTAAAACACAGAGAACACTTAGAACACAATGAGAACACGGAATGATAGTCGTTCTTATATTAAAATGATGTCTTAAATTTTTCAACCTGATTATCTTTTGAAGAGAATAGGATTCAGTGCCTATCCAATTTCAGTTAAGTTCACAATTAAACACACAAAATTTCTATGCTCTCATTGTGCCCTCCATGTCCTCTGTGTTTAAACCTTCCTAGTATACTGTTAATCAATTCCTACCGATTTTTTTTCACATCTTCGGAAATTATTCTACTTTAGCGACATCATTTGATGGCCACAGTCGAACAACATATCTCCGAATTGCTTTTTGATCACGATTGTGTGATCGTTCCTTCTTTGGGAGGTTTTTTAGCTTCGAATCAGAATTCTATGGTGACGTCGAATCTGGTGCTTTTCCCGCCGTTCAGGAAGATTGCTTTCAATGTTTATCTGAAAAATAACGACGGACTTTTAGCGAATCATCTGGTCGAATTCGAACACATTTCTTATCAGCAGGCTTTGGTACAGATTGAAAAATTTGTGACCAACTGTATGTCGGAAATGAATTCTGGGAAAAAAGTTTTTCTCAATACAATCGGTACTCTTTATTTCGACAAAGAACACAACATTCAATTCGATGCTGCACGGAATTCAAATCACCTGAAAGACAGCTTTGGAATGGATGCTTTGCAGCTCACTCCTATCAATCGTGAGAATGAACCTGCTGCGAAACCTAAACCTGTCCTTACAGAGATCCGTAAATCTGTAAAACAACAACGCCCGGAAACACAACGTACCATTTCACCACGCTTGAAAAAAAGTGGAATACTTGTTGGAATTGTTGCTGTCGCTGCTACTGCGCTTTGGTTCTCTTTCAATTTATATCTTGTTAATCCAAAGTCATACGAGTCTGCTTCCTTAAGTCCGTTCGATAGTCAGTCGATCTTAAAGATCAAAGACACGAGCACGATGCCAACAACGATCAAACAAGAAGAGCCGGCAAAAGCAGAAACTGTTTATGTTTCAAATGCTACTCCTGAAAAAACGGATACGCAAATTGCAGCTACTCCCGCAACGCCGGAAATTGTCGTTCCAGAAAAACCTGAAGTTGTTACCCCTGCGCCCACATCAGCAGATCTCCACCATTTTGTGATTGCCGGAGTTTTCAGAATTCACGAAAATGCCCTCTCGCAACTGGACCAATTACAGAAAATGGGCTATAAAAACTCTTCCATTACCAAAGCCAATAATCGCTGGTACGTTTATTATCAAGGCTTTGAAAATCGTTCTGACGCAATTGCCCTCAACGATAGCCTGAAAAACAGCGATCTGCAAGGCTGGGTCTGGAATTGTATCATTCCGAATTAATAATATAAGAGAGAATGATATATCCCTAAGGGATCTTGTCGGTTTATTTTTGCGGATTAATTGCAGGCTGATATTTAATTTTTACCAACTATCCTTCATATATTTGTTACTACGCAAAAAACTATCAATTTTGCAGTAGCAGTTTTACGCTTCATTTATGAGTAATTTACGTCAAGGGTTAAACCAGAAACTTCTTCAGAAATTATCGCCGCAACAAATTCAGTTGATGAAATTGTTGCAGATCCCTGTTGCAAATCTTGAGCAACGGATCAAAGAAGAAATGCAGGACAATCCTGCGCTTGAAGAAGGTGCCGACCAGGAAGAAGATGAATACGATACGGATGCAGAAGATGACACTTCAAATGATGATGACGAAGAATTGAGTGAACGCGAAGAAGACATCAGCATCGATGAATATTTAGTCGACGATGAAATCCCTGATTACAAAACTTCTGTCAATAATTCTTCGCCAGACGATGAGCGACGTGAAATGCCGTTAAGCACACAAGGCAATTTTCAAGATCAGGTTCTTGCACAACTTTATCTACTCGACTTTGATGATCGCGAATATCATATTGCCGAACAACTGGTCGGCAGTATAGATGACGATGCTTACCTGCGTCGAGAGTTAGCGGCAATTGTCGATGATCTTGCTTTCTCACAAAACATAAGTACTACCAAAGAAGAATTAGAAAAAATTCTGGAAGCGATACAAACGCTTGATCCTCCCG
This sequence comes from Bacteroidota bacterium, assembly GCA_043753795.1. Classification (GTDB taxonomy): domain Bacteria; phylum Bacteroidota; class Bacteroidia; order AKYH767-A; family 2013-40CM-41-45; genus JADKIH01. The sequence goes on from JAYUWA010000660.1 coordinate 7,433, forward strand.
GTATCGGTGCGCGTTCATTGCAGGAATGTCTGGAGTTGCAATTAGAAAGAAAAGATCAGAAACGTGATTCAATTGTTCTTGCGAAAAAAATCCTGAACAAACAGTTTGAGGAATTTTCCAAAAAACATTACGAGAAAATTTCACGTGAACTTGAGATCACCGATGAGCAATTGAAAAAAGCAATCGACGAAATTCTGAAACTTAATCCACGTCCGGGAAGTGCTGCCAATCAAGGTCAGCGTTCAATCGAACATATCATTCCTGATTTTATCATCAACAATACTGATGGTGTACTTGAACTTACTTTGAATTCACGAAATGCTCCGGAGTTAAGAATGAGTCGTGACTACAAAGAAATGCTTGATCATTACAGCAAGGATAAGAAGAATGTAAAAGCGAACAAAGATGCCATCAGTTTTGTAAAGCAAAAACTTGATTCTGCAAAATGGTTCATCGATGCATTGAAACAACGTCAGCATACTCTTTTTCAGACGATGCATACGATCATGGACTATCAGTATGAGTATTTCCTTGAAGGCGATATGCGTAAACTAAAAAAAATGGTTTTGCGCGACATTGCAGAAAAGATAGGCATGGATATTTCTACAGTATCCCGTGTTGCCAACAGTAAATATGTGCAAACCCCATTCGGAACATTCTTACTTAAGAGTTTCTTCTCTGAAGGATTATCTACTGAAAGCGGTGAAGAGGTTTCGAGTAAAGAAGTGAAACAGATCCTGACCGATTGTATCGGTGTTGAAAATAAACGCAAGCCATTGACAGATGATGCACTTACAAAGATCCTGAATGAGAAAGGATATAATATTGCCCGGAGAACGGTGGCAAAGTATCGCGAAATGCTGGATATTCCCGTAGCGCGATTGAGAAAAGAACTATGAACAAAAAAGTTGCTCAATTTTTATCGGTTGCACTACATCCAGTGCTCATGCCGACGTATGCTTTGCTTTTCATTTTTCAGAACAAAACTTTTTTCTCCTACTCTATTCCGTACCACGCTAAGCTTGCACTTTTTCTGATCATTATTTTGAATACGCTAATTTTTCCGGTGCTTGTTTCATTTCTCCTGGTAAAAAAAGGTGTGATCAAATCTTTTGAAATGGAAAAAAGAGAAGAGCGATTGATTCCTTTTGCAAGTAATTTACTATTGATGATGGTGGCGGCTTATCTGATCAATGCATTGCGATTACCCCAAGTATTCTTTCAACTGATCTTAGGAGCAATTGCTGCTGTTGCTATAGCTATCATGATCAACTTTAAATGGAAGATCAGTATTCATATGATCGGTGTTGGTGCAATGGTGGGAACACTTTTCGGATTGTCGACTTTTATGCTTGTCGACTTACGATTTCCAATTATCTTGTCTTTTTTCGTCGCAGGAATATTAGGATCTGCAAGAATGAGTCTGGGGGCAAATAGTGCGGTGCATATTTACCTGGGGTTTTTGATTGGGTTCTTTTGTGAGTTTCTTTTCTTGAGCTTGTGAAAAATAAAACACAAGATCACTAAGATCACAATAAGAACACGGAATGCTCTGTGTTGTTCTTAGTGACCTCGTATGTTTGAAAAAGTAAAACACAAAGTGCACTAAGTTCACAATAAGAACACGGAATACTTAGTGGTCTTATTGTGAGCTTAGTGCACTTAGTGTTAAATTTTTTTCTATTAGAATGTAAATGAAATCCCTACATTCAACGGCGTCAACTCAGGACCTTTATCTTTTTTGAAAACATCAACAAGTGAATAGTATCCTGATAAAGCAACACTACCATAACCGATTCTTCCTGTAAATCCGTATTGAAAATAATTTAAGCCTATCATACCATACGATTTAAATTTTCCGTCTTTGTCTTCGTATTTTGTATGTGCTTGAATAAGGTATCCACCTTTTAATCCTGCAGCAACTTTAAATCGTTTGCCTTTACTGTTTTCATTTGTCCTAGCACGAAGTTCTAAAGCGAAGTCGATAAAGTTTAATGAAAGTTTATTTGTTTCAAGATCGAATGAATCCGGAACCACAGAAAAATAATTTCTCTTAGCGACATCATCGTAATAAATTACTGCATCTGTATGAACATTCTGAGAACTGAAACCGAATCCATATCCCAAACCAAAGTGACCGGCCTTACCCATTTTTTCTTTCATGATCAGAAAACTAAATCCATGTGATCGAAGCGGTTTCGCTTCGATTGTTGAAGGAAGATTCATCCAGTTGTCGGATGTGATTGAAACGATAAACAGATCATCGGCTGCTGCAAGTTTGCCTAATGCTCCGGGCATAGATGGTGCAGGAGTTTCCTGTGCGTAGGTCGACAAACTAAAGATCACTATAGCTGCCAGACTGAATAATTTTTTCATAATGTATAGTTTGTTGTTTTAAAAAAAACGGGTGTAGCCTGAAATGACTACACCCTTTCGTGGGCCCTGATGGAATCGAACCATCCACCCACAGATTATGAGTCTGTTGCTCTAACCGAATGAGCTAAGGGCCCGGTAAATTTTGGGTGACAAAGGTATCTTTTAAGGGATATAATTACAAATTGTGTGGTTCTTTTTGTCGCTACTCTGTTTATAAGGTCAAGGGTCAAAGGTCAAGGGTCAAACCGGAGTATCTTACCTTCAAATAATTGGTAATCAGATTATTGTTAAATTTCTTTTGCTTTCTGAATCACTTTGTTATACATATATATATGTATGAACTTAAAATTGGAAGATAATGCCTAAAGCCGGAGTGAAACTTTCGTCGACGTTTTCGAGGAGGATTGGAATGGCATTGGACCCGTCAGCTTTCAGTGGTCTACCATCGGTTGTTTCAAAACCGGTATTATCTGCATTTCGTTTGAAAGTGTAATAATCTTTCGCAACAGATTTTGACATTAAAGCATTTTGAAAATCGAGATAGATATTTAACGACGTACTTTTGAAATTGAATTTCTTGTCTATCCGTACATCAAGCTGATTGAATGTTGGCAATCGCTCGCTATTCACTTTTGAAAAATCAGAAACACCTTGTCCTGTGATGGTATAGGTTCGTTGCGACTCAACAAGATCATAAGGAGTATACGGTGCTCCACCTGATAAGCGATATTTCAAACCAAGTTCCCAGCCTTTCTTAAATTTTTTGCCGGCAATCAACGAAATTAAATTTCTGGAATCCCAGCTTGAAGGAGTGAATTTATTAAAGGAATCGGAAAATTTAGAATAGAAAAATGTATAAGAAGCGGTTATGTAGTAATCTTTCGTAAGCTTCTGCTGGATGAATAATTCTGTTCCATAACTACGACCTTTTCCACTGCTGACTACCGCTTCATTTCCGATTACACCAAAATCATTTCCAAGATTTGCAAGAGATATTCCTGTAACGCGGGAAACCGGATAATTATCATATCGCTTATAAAACCCTTCTACTGTGATTCGAAGTGACCTTGTCGGAAGAAATTCAAATCCACCGGCGAGATGATCGCAGGTTATATTCTGTGCTCTTGAATTCACCAGATCACCCACAGTATTTCTAAATCCCAATATTGTATACGACGGCATTTTAAGATAACGTCCAACTGTTGCATTAATATTTATTTTATCTGTGATCGAATAAGAAGCTGTAAAACGCGGCGAAAAACTTTCTTCTAAATAAATTTCGGTCACAGGATAACTATTAAAGTCGAACCTTACTCCTAAAGTCAATGAAAGTTTTTCCTGAAACATTTTCTTGCTGACCGATCCGAAAACACCATACTTCACAAAATCGATGGCAGTATTAAATCCGGTAAATACCGCAGGAGAAATAACAACTTCATTAGAATCCAACACTTCATTTGCAACTTTTGCAAAAAGATCGTTGTTGTACTTGACGTATTGCACACTGGCTCCATAAGAGAATTTCCAACCGTTTAGGATTTTGTTTATATCCAGTCGAAGCTTATTTTCTATTTCATTGGAGTTGGATCGAAAGGTTCGCTTGTTTTCATTACCATAATTTGCATCTGCAAACTGATCCAGTTTATTATTGAACATATTTCTGCTGATCGTCAGATTGTAATAGCCGTTTTCAAATAAATGTTTTAACGTAAATCCTACTGTGTAATTCCACTGATTGATTGACGGAAACGATCGTATAATGTATTCTTTGCTTGCATCTGACTCCTGCGGAACGGCAAATGTAAATTCATCGATAGCGCCTAATCCAATTGCCGTTAGAGTTGTCTTGTTATCGAATTTGTGTGTTACCTTATATTGAAAATCCCAGTAGTTTGGACGAATGGGCAGATCGATGAGTTGAAAGAAATATTGAAGATACGACCGGCGCGCTGAAGCAAGGTAGGTTGTCTTTTTGCTTATCGGTCCTTCCATCGACAACGCCAATTCAGTACTGCTTAATCGAATATTCCCTTCCGCCTTTTCAGGATTACCTTCTCTTTGTCGGATCTGCAGAACAGACGAAAGCGCATTGTCATACTTTGAAGCAAAACTGCTGGTAGAAAGTGAAACATCTTCAATGAAAGACACATTCAAAATTCCCTGCGGACCGCCACTACTTCCTTGGGTGGAGAAGTGATTGATCTGCGGAACTTCCACACCATCCAGATAATATACATTTTCACTTGGCGCACCGCCACGGATGATCAAATCATTTCTTGCTGCATTACCACCTGTGCCACCAACCCCGGGAAGAGCTTGAATCACTTTTGAAATATCGTAATTACCGCCGGCATTATTTCTGATCTCTTCCGCCGACAAACTCTGAATGGAAAGTGGCGATTCTAATCTTTTGCCAAAAGTATTTTCTGTTATCTGAACTTCTTTCAGATTCTGAGAAGACGTCTCCAGTTGGATGTTCAATTCATTTGAATTCCCTGACGTTACAACAATATTAAAGAGTGTCTGACTTACATAACCTAAAAAGTTCACTCTTATATTATATGACCCTGGGGAAATGTTTTCGATCTTAAATCTCCCATCAGGATCAGTTACAGCGCCAAGTTGAGTGCCCTCCAATTGCAAGGTGACGCCAATTAGTACTTCCTGCGTATTTTTATCCTTTACCGTACCAAAAATTAACCCCGTAGACTGCGAAAATCCCTCAAAGGAAATTATTAAAAGTGAAATCAGTAATATGCGCAACTTCATGTCTTAGGATTTGTAAATTTGAACAAAAATAACCTAATAAAGTTTTTTTTAATTAATAATGAATAACGAAAAACGAATATGACAAATCAACATAAAAACCTCATACTCGATCTTGGGGGTGTGATATTGGACATTAATTATCAGAATACAATTGAAGCATTTAAAGCAATTGGCATTGAGCAGGCGGGAACTTTGTATAGTCAGCAAAGTCAGATTCCGTTATTTGACCAGTTAGAAAAAGGATTGATCGATGAAAAAGAATTCTTTTCAGAACTCCGTAAACTTAGCGGCACAGAACATGATGATGAGGTGCTTCGTAAATGCTGGAATGCAATTCTGATCGGACTACCGGAAGAAAATCTCAAGACTCTTTACGATCTTAAGAAAAAGTACAGACTTTTCCTTTTAAGCAATACCAATTCCATACACGAAAGTGAATATCGGAAGATGATCATCAAACAGTATGGGTCTTTTGTCTTCGATGATATTTTTGAGAAAATGTATCTGTCACATCATATTCATCTGCGCAAGCCCGGACAAGAAATTTTTGAATATGTAATCAAAGACAGCAATCTGGAGAAAGAAGAAACATTCTTTATTGATGATTCAAAACAACATGTTGAAGGGGCGAGAAGTGTGGGGATTGAATCGATACTGATACCTGCAGGGAAATTATTAAAAGAAGTAGTAAAAGTTATTTAACACAGAGAAAAAGGAGAAAAAAATTGAGGTCATAGAGTTCGCTCAGTGTTCTCCCTTTTTTTCTCCTTTTTCTCTGTGTTTAAAAAAACTACCCCTTAATCTCCTGACACAATTCCACCAATACCCCATTAGTAGATCTAGGATGCAGAAAGCAGATCAGTTTATTGTCGGCGCCTTTTTTCGGAACATCGGAAAGTAATTCAAAGCCTAAACCTTTGAGTCTTTCCATTTCCTTTATGATATCATCCGTTTCAAAAGCAATGTGGTGAATTCCCTGCCCTTTTTTTTCAATGAACTTCGCTACAGCGCTATTTTCGGAAGTAGCTTCAAGCAATTCGATCTTCGTTTCGCCGGTCTTATAAAATGAAGTGGCAACATTTTCGCTTTCAACCATTTCAATCTTGTAGTTTGAAATTCCTAACAACGATTCAAACAACTTATTTGCACCTTGCATGTCTTTTACAGCAATTCCAATATGTTCAACTCTTAATATCATTTATCTGATTTTAGATCTGTTCGTTTCTGGCATTTGGAATATAAATGGTAAAAGTTGTGCCTTTTCCAACTTCACTTTCAAAACTAATGTTCCCTTTCATTTTTTCCAAAGCATTCTTTACAATGAACAAACCTAATCCGGAACCTGTTGAATCCGGATGTCCGCGATAGAACATTTCAAACACTCTGTCGCGAATACCTTCCTGAATTCCCTGACCATTATCGATGATCTGCAATTGAATTCCGATCTCTTGCTTTTCAACTTTGATCTTTACATGCGGACTATCCTGATTACAATAATTGATAGCATTGTGAATCAGGTTTTGGAACACAGACAAAACCAATACTTTATCTGCCTTCAATTCAAGTAAATGATCAATCTTAACTTCAAAATTAATACTTCCGAAATCCGGAAGATGCCGAAGTGAATGCAGTATATCCTGGACCATCGACATAATATTGATCTGCGAAAGTTTGCTAGTCCCTTTTCTTGTTCTTGCAAGTTCAATAAGATCGAGCAATGTTCGGTCGAGTCGTTTTACGCTGGTCTCGATCATTGTAAAATACTTTTCGTTGAGCGGATCAGAATTTTCCAACCTCGCCAGATTGACAATTCCCATTACACTTGCCAGCGGACCTTTCAGATCATGTGATGCTTTATAGAAAAAAGTATCCAGTTCCTGATTTGTTTCTACTAGTTCCTTCTCTGTCTTCTTTCTATCTGTGATGTCTGTCTGTACGCCCCAAGTTCTGATCAGACAACCATTTTCAATAACTCCAATATTGTTGTTTAGCATGAACCGAATGGAACCGGATTTGTCGAGTTCTTTTGATTCAGCATTACTGATCCTATAATTATTGAGAACAAAACTCTGCATCAATTCCCGTGTCCGCTCTTCATCGAAATTATTTTCCATGTAATAAAAATCACGGATCCTGCGACCGATCAGATCAGAAGAAATTTTGTGGCCATACATTTGAGACATGAAATCATTGCATTCAGTAATGATTCCGGTATCGAGTAAAAGATCGATTTGTTCAGAGACCGGAAGATTAATAGGAATCGGCTGACGGTATTCAGCACGCCAGATCCCAACTGCACTTTGATCGATGAATGTTTTATATCCCTCTTCTCTTTTCTTGAGCAGCTCTTCGATCTCCTTCAGACTTGTGATATCAGTAAAAACGATCATTGAACCATTCCTAGAACCATCTTCATCATAATACGGTGAACCTACTAATTGTACCCAGACATGTTTTCCGTTTCGTCTTTTCATAACGGCTTCTGTCCGAATAGTATGTCCGGAAAGCAAGTTCTCAAATTCATTGCGAACTTCTTTTGCATTAACGATCGGCTCAAAGAGTGCTTCAAAAAGTTGATTCTCAATTTTATCTTTTGGAATATCAGAGATCCGGGTAAATCTTTCGTTCACGAAAGAGATCATATTAGATTTATCGAGATAGATCAGTCCATCGTTCATATTTTCAACTAATGAAACATATCGCTGCTCCTGTTTTTTGATCTCAGACTGATATTCTCCTTTCCGTTTCAGTATTTCTTCAGATAAAAATGCTCCGGAATATAATGCAACGATTGCAATTGCGAATTCAGGTTTCCACTGACCGGAAAAGATCATGAGCGCCATCAAAAGTGTTGTGATGACGAAAATAAAGAACAAACTTTTGTAATATCGATCAAATACGAGCGAAAAAGTAAATGTTGAGATCGATAAAGGCAGTAGTAATGTGATCTCAAAGTTCCGCACATAGGTCACATATGCTGCCCAGAAGTGCAAAAGAAAGATGGAAGCAGTAGTGAGATTCATAAAATTCCTCCGATACCATTCTGAATAGAAGGATAGGAAGTAGTTTGATGTCAAGACCATTGAAACTACCAGTCCGGTTGTAAGAATATAACCATCATGATACGAAAATTCAAAAATGAAACCCAATAACGTAACGAAAATGGAGCTGAACACATTTAGCAAACGCAAATTCCGCATTCCTTTCTTGCGAATCTTATCGTTGAAGTTGGTTAGCATTTAATTTGGGGATCTATAGCGATCAAAATTATCAATTTTATCGTCGACTGAATTTTTGAATCGAATCTTTTGTAAGATTCATTCAAATGTTATATCGTTTTAGCTTACTTCGGCAAAAAGGTTCGATATGTAGCATCATTTTTTCCATTTCACATCATTTCAAAGACAGTTTTCAGATAAAAGTTGACGTCCGATTTTGGAAATCTTCCGTCTTTTTGGTCAAAGAGGCAAAAATCAAATTGTTAATAACGTTGATTTTTTTTCGGTATCGAAGCATGATTTTTTTTGTTCAAGAAAAAAAAATTAAAAAATATTTTTTCTTGAATCCTCTGAACATTGCGCCAACTGCAGCTTTCAGAGCATCGATGTTTTTTCAAAAGTAAATTTATTCAAATCAAAAGCAAAAAAATGAGGGTCTCAGAAATCAACAATTAATTGTGCAAAAAAAAATCCCAAATGTTGTTGTAACCTTTTTTTATTTATTAAGTTTGAGTAGTCATTAAACAAACATAAAATTAAAAACTATGGCAAAAGCAAAAAAAGCAGCTAAGAAAAAAGTTGCGAAAAAAGCAGCAAAGAAAAAAGTTGCTAAGAAAAAAAAGTAAGCTAACGCTTCCCGCACTAAAAGCGGTTATCAAAAGTCCTTCGCTCTTCATGATCGAGGGACTTTTGTTTTAAAGACCATTCCACTTTCCAATCCAAATTCTGCCGAATATGCTCCGCTGGTCAATTGAAATTATCCATCTTGATTTAAAATATACGTGGAAAATCTCGCGAAATGCAACAGATTTCAAGAAAAACATAATTGTAACGGTTACTGATGGAAATGTATCCGGCAAAGGAGAAGGTGCTCCGAACGTCCGTTACGGTGAATCAGCAGAAGCCTCTGTTGAAGAATTCAATCGGTTTGTTTCTGTTTTGAAATCAGATTCAGACCAGCTCACATCTATTCACAATGCAATTAAAAACGTTTCAGCATCGCATGCATTGTCTTTTGCAATCGAATCTGCCTGGTTTCATTTTCAATCTCTAAAGGAAAAGAAATCTGTCTCAGAACTTCTCAATATTCCAAAACCCGGCCCGATCTCTACATCTTACACCATTCCAATCATGGAAACCGGTGTATTGAAGAAATTCTTTTTGGAAAATAACCTGGTGCGATTCCCTTTCATTAAACTTAAGGTCAATGCGGATGATGCATACGATTCACTGACGGAACTAATCTCGTTTTGCAACCAACCTATCATGGTTGATGCCAATGAAGCCTTCAGCGACGTCGACAAGTGTATTGTGTGGCTTGAAAAGATAAAGAATCTTCCACTGGTCTTCGTTGAACAACCAATGCCTTCTGAAATGAAAGCTGAATCAGAATATCTTAAACAGCATTCACCTTTTATTATGATGGCTGATGAAGCCGTCACAGATACTGCAAACTTTTCCGAACTGAAAAAGTCCTTTGATGGCATCAATATGAAACTGATGAAAGCCGGTGGCTATGTCAACGGCTTGCGATTGCTCAAAGAAGCCCGTCAGCATCAAATGAAAACAATGATCGGATGTATGGTCGAAACCTCTTTAGGTATTTCATCGGCGATGAACTTGTGTGCAATGACTGATTATGCCGACCTGGATAGTTTTATAATTTTGAAAGAAGAACCTTTTGGGTTAATTGAAGAGCAGGAAGGTGTGCTCCGAAAAAAAATGTGACTTAAAGATCAGTCAAACTTCTTTTTTAGATAATCCACAAGTCCTGTTTCTTCCAAACCTTCAATATCGCTCAATTCAAGTTCAAGTGCTTTTGTACTTAATTGAATCTCCAAAAGAGAGACAATCAAAGAAGCTGTAAAAAGTATCAATGAAACTGCGAAAGAGAAATTTGCTAATTCCATGTGTTCAGAGTAAATAAGAAACATGGTGACAATGGCCAACAAAATGCTCAATGATCCCAGGAACTGCATGTTCTTGATCAATCGCAACCGGTATCGCAAACTTTTAATCTGACCATGTATGACTACATTTCTCTCATTAGCATTATACCGTTCATGCAAATTTCTTATCCTGTTGGAAATTGCAAGAAACCTGTTGCCATATGCCAGCATGATCAAACTGATTGCGGGAAAAAGTAAAGCGGGGGTGTTGATGCTGATTTCCATGGTTTGGGAGATCTGAGTTTGTGAAATGGTGAATTAAAAATCGAAATTACTAAATAGATTAGAATGTGGACGCTTATTTATTTCCCGCAGAGTTGCGCAGAAAATTCGCTAAGTAATATTTCTCCCGCAGATCTCGCAGATTTAGCGCAGAAAGAACAAGAAATTCAATTGTGATAGTTTCTAATAATGAAGCCATTCATGCCAATAAAATTAATTGTATTGAACTGCGGGAAATTTTTTACTAAAAATTTTCAACCGTGATCACAATATTACTATTCCGCCCTTTATCATCACTACACGAGATCTTGATCTTTCCTTCTTCAGGTATAAAAAAAACATCTTCACCGGCTTTTGCGGATTTATAGAAACGATCATTTATGTACCAGAAGATCTGACTGACATCATTTGAAACTGTTGCAGCTAAAAGCAGTTGCGGAGGATGTTTTTCATCGCGTTCAACAGTATATTCCTTTTTATTCAGCAAGGAGGTTATCTTTGGCTCGTGCTCTACGAATACACGTTCACACTTGGGATTATGTACAGGAATTTTCCTATAAGAAATCTTTTCCGATTCATAATATGCAATGAGATCAGGATTCCGGTTCGGATAATCTGCAGTCTTGTATCCATTTTCCGGCAAACAAGATGTGCAATAGGAAAAAGAAGAATCGGCAGCAATGAAGACTTTTTTTAAATGAGTACATCGTTGAACTGATGTAACCTGTGGGATGTAATAATCGATGATGCGGTTTACACAATTTTCTTCCGGCAGCAGACCACTTTCAGAACAGACCAAACGAAAGTCGAGTTCAGCAGGAGGAATCAACCGGCTCTTTTTAGAATTATAATCGATCACATTAAACAATTCAAACAAAAGCGGAGTGGCCATCTCAGCGCCCGTAAGTTCAGGAACTCCTTCTCCGGAAAAATTTCCGATCCATACACCAATCGTATAATCGCTGTTGAAACCAATACTCCAAGCATCTCTCCTTCCATACGATGTTCCCGTTTTCCATGCGATCTTTGGAAGATGCATTGCAGAACTTGCAACTTCTGCCGGCATTTCCGGACGATTGACTTGAGACAAGATATCGGCTGTCATATAAGATGCCGAGGGTGTCATCAATTGCACCGGCGCATTGATAGTATCTGATTTAAGGAAATGCGGGCGGAAAAATTTTCCATCGTTTGCATACGTGCTGAAAAGACCTGTGAGTTCTTCAAGTTTTACTCCACAACCACCAAGGATAACTGACAATCCGATCGAACCTTCAGAATGCAATACTTGTCCGAAACCGGCAAGTTTCATTTTATCGGTGAGTGATTTCAGTCCGATCATATTAAGTGTTTTCACTGCCGGTATATTCAATGAATTCGCCAAAGCATTCTCAACAGTAACATTTCCGTTGAATTTTGAATTGTAATTTTCGGGAGCATAGCCGTCATAATTTATAGGGACATCAGCGATCATTGACTTTGGCGTAAGCAGGCCGTCGTCGAAAGCGATTGAATATACTAATGGCTTCAATGTCGAGCCCGGAGATCTGATTGCTGTAACTCCATCGACTTGTCCGCTGTGAAGCATATCGTTGAAATCAGATGAGCCCAAGTATGCTTCGATTGCATGAGTTCTGTTATTGAGAATAACAACAGCGGCATTATAAATTCCATAGCTATGCAACCGTTTAGAATAATTCGATGTGATCTGATTTAATCGCTGTTGATGATGCAGATTGATTGTTGTTTTTACAATAGGCAAATCCGGATATTGAGTATGCATCCGCAATGAAAAATGTGGAGCTATTCGCGGAAGTTCAGAACGTTTTGCATCGATTGGTTCATTGAGAGCATCTTCTATTAATTCATCCGGAAACAATTTATCTTCCTTCATTCGTCGCAACCATTTATTTCTTGCCTTCACTAATTCTTCGGTGTTAACCCCCGGACGTAATGTCCCCGGACGATTTGGGATGATTGCAAGTGCAACAATTTGAGCCAACGACATTTTATCCGGATTTCTTCCAAAATAGATCAGTGATGCAGCTTTAATGCCTTCAATATTTCCACCGTAAGGAACCAGATTGAAGTACATATTCAGGATCTCTTCCTTTGAATATTTCCATTCCAGTTGAAATGAACGGAACATTTCGGTGAATTTATTCAGATAAGTTCTCTCCTGCGGATAAAGTAAACGCGCGACTTGCATGGTGATCGTACTTGCGCCGGAGGTTCGTTTTTGGTAAACCACATTATTAAAAGCTGCACGTACAATTGCAACAGGATTTACACCGAAGTGATAGTAAAAAAATCTATCTTCTTTATATAAAATTGCTTTCCGTAATTGTTGATTGATCTCTTCCGACCGGACAAGCATTCGCCATTTCTCATCGTCACTGAGAAATGCATACATTAATGTATTGTCTGATGCAAGGATCTGTTGTGAAAAAGGAATTTTTTCTTTGACAGGAAAAATTATATTCATCAGAAAGAAAAGAAAGAACAGACCGAATGCACTGAGGAGAATTAACTCTCCCCAACCGGCCAGCTTACTTAATAGTTCTTTTCTTTTTATCATCCTCTTTTAGGTCAAGGGTCAAAGGTCAAGGGTCAGGCAACATTTGACGGTTCGATAAACTGAATAACCTTTGACCCTTGACCTTTGACCCCTTTTCAAATCTAACGCACAATTATCGTCTGCGCCCCATGATACGAATGATACTCGCCATTATACATTGCATCTGCAGATACCGGTCCCATTTTAAATGTGCCTGTTGATACAGCTCTGACCAGATAATAGAATGACCGTGGTTTTGGCTCTGCATAAGTAAAGAAGGTGATCCTGTCGTCACGAACATCGAGGTAATCTTCGATTGCCTGATCTTTTATCCAACTCATGTCAGCGACTTCCCCGATTCTTGAATTTTCAATTTCGAATCCTGCCGGAAGTATATCTGCCAGTGCGATGTTCTCAACTTTTGAACGCTCCATGTTTTCCAAAGTAAGTTTCACTGCGATTAGATCACCTTGTTTTACATTCGAAGGATTGATCGGCTGACCAAATCTGTTGAAGAATGATTTTCTTGCTTTGATGAACTTATCTTCTTCCTTCACATCACCTTTTGCATTCATACCACTGACTTCGCCGAAATAATATAATTTTCCACTTCCTGTTATATTTACCTTGATGTCTTTCCCGGCAATACCTTTTTTCAAGACCAGTTCCTTATCAGTAAAAGTTCCTATTGTCTTTCCATCTGCAGTAATTGTTGCAGAAACTTTGTCCTGAGAGATCCGGCGCATGAACTTTCCTAATGCGAGAAACGAATAGGCTGCTTCTTGTGTGTTGAGGTATTCTGTTTTGTTCAGTTGCTGAGAAAGATGTCGCACCATAATTGGAATCTGAATATTATCCGGATCTACATCAAGCAGAACATTTAAAGCAAGAGCTTCATCGCGGAGATAAGAATAGAAACTTCCATCAAATGAATTTTTCGATTGCTCCCCTTCGAATGATTTAGGAAGAAGTTGCTCATAAGTTTTTCTTTCTCCAATTGCAAGATATGTACAAGCAAGCATATATCGTGAATCCAGGGCAAGCATATCGATCTGTGATTTGTAGAAATTCATTGATGCGATATCTGCTTTTCCATATAATGCCAGAAGGTAGAGAGAGTAAACATTTTCCTTCTTGTAGATCTTCTTGATCTTACTAACATTCAAATGATCCCAATAGTAATAATCGCTTTCAACCTGATGTTCTTTCACTTTTTGTCCCATATAGGCTAAACACCGGTTGATGATCTCCTGATTTACTTCATATCCTGCTTTTTTTGATTCTGCAAGAAAATGAGTTGCATAGGCAGTACCCCACCAGCTTTCTTCATTTGCTCCGGGCCAGTAACTGAGTGAACCATTGTACAATTGCATTCTTTGTATTTTTACAATCGCTGCCTGCACATTCTGAACGGGACTCTGGCCTCTGTTGTTTGCAAATTGCATATTCTTCACCAGCTCTGAAAAGTAAATCTGTGGGAAAGCGGTTGATGTTGTTTGTTCCAGACATCCATAAGGATAACCGATCAGATAACTTAACGATTTTCCAAGACGCATCATTGGATTTGCACTGATCGTTAAAGTTGCAGATGCTGATGAAGGAATAAATTCATGCTTCAATGAAATTGTCCCTGATCCCGAGACTTCGCCATCCATGCTTCTCTTAACCAATGTTGTTGCAGGACGAATTGTAATGTCTGTACTGTCGTTGAATGTCTCATTCATTGCATTGACCGATACTACAATTTTACCGACTCCCATTGCTAAAGGTGCAACAATAGAGAATGTAACTTTCTTTTCGCTATTCGCAGGAATTACACAATCCTGTTTCGCCGGACCATTTACAGATAACGATCCTGTCACTTTTACTTGCGCACTTGCATTCGCAGGTTTGTTTGTTGTATTTGTAAGTGTGACAGGCATAACAAGTGAGTCACCGGGTGAAAGGAACCGCGGAATCGATGGACTGATCACAATTGGATCTGCTACTTTAATATGCTTATCGCTGCTTCCAAATGAACCGCTTTTGTATGCACAAGCCATCACGCGCAGATCTCCGGAGAATTGTGGGATGTCAATTGAATACGATGCTTCACCGGCAGCATTTGTTTTCATAATTCCGCTCCACAGAGAAACAAGTTTCACGCGTTTATTTGTCAATGGATTCACACGCTTATCCATGGCCATTGCCATTTTCATATCCATGTCGCCGCCTGTAGAAGAACGACGAAGTTTAAGATCCGGCAAAAGAGATGCATACACATCATAACCATCAACCATCAATGCTTTCTTCTGGTAAAAATAATTGTACGGATCAGGAGTAACATATCTGCGAAGTGCAAGGATCCCTTCGTCAACAACAGAAACTGTAAATTCAGAATTCGGAGCACTCTTCAATTTAATCGTCTGCTTGGTCCTACTTCTTGAATTTGCAACACAATTAATATCTACTGCTAAACGATTACTTGCGCGTTCAACTTTAAGCGGAAGGAATCCATGAGCGACAGTAAGTGGAATTGACCCATCATCAACAGGTCTGAATAGAGTTGCTGTCACATAAATATTCGGCAGATAATTATCCTTTAACGGTAATTCAATGAAGCACGAACGATTTTCTGTTTTTATATAACGTGTTTCGATCACTTTGTCACATTCAACTGTGATCAGAACTTTACCGTTGAATGGTGTTTTGAAGATCAGCTTTGCTTTATCACCAACTTTGTATGCTTCTTTGTCAGCCTGAATATCAATCTGCCCTTCTGTATTTATTTCGAAAGAAGTGTTATTAGTAAAGCCCCAGCCGTATGCATAAAACTGACTTGAGACATAGCGACTGCTTCCCGGTTTCTGAATTCTTATTTCATATTCACCGGATTCACGAGGTACGTATGAAAAATTAAGTCCTGTTGCAGGAAGATTGATCACCTGATCAGCCAGCAGAACTTCTTTCTTCTTTGAAATGTAATGGTATCTGCTTCCATACGAATCTCTTTCCAGCGATGAATACCAATCATATCTAACGATCTGTACTCTTGCTTCAGTGGCAATGCTTTTTCCGTCTTTATTGGTAGCAATTAATGGAATAATAAATTTTTCACCACGATTCACATAGTAATCATTCATCTTAATACCGAAGAATTCTTTCTGAGTAAAGATCGGAAACGACACTGCACGATTTACAGGTCGACCGGTTTCATCGGTAACTGATACAAATGCTTTTACTGAAAGTAATCCCTGATCGCGCCATTCATCGGGAGCAGTAAAAACTTCAGTTGCATTTCCTTTTGCATCAGTCTTGCCTTGACGTAATCCACCGGTTTCAAATGGTGAAGCGTTTTCAGTTTTAATACTGAAATTATATTGCGGAAAACTTTTGCTATAAAAATTACCCCGATCAACTGTAAACTGCAATTCGTAATTTCTATCACTTGCCGGCGGACCAAACATATTTGTTGCAGTAATTGTTGCTTTCAAGCTGTCTCCAACTGTCATCTCGCTTTTTGATAAAGCAAGTTTGACATCAATTCTATCCGGCATAAATTCTTCAATGGAGATTTGCTTTGAATTAAGCAGGATATCATTCGCAGAAAATATTTCAGCAGTATAACTTCCTGTCAGTGCAGCTTCAGGAATGAATATTGAAGTTTCGTAGGCACCTTCTTTGTTCAGTTTTCCACGAATGGTTTTGAATTCTTTTCCATCCGGTGCAATGAACTTGATCTTCACCGGAACATCTGTCAAAGCTTGCCATTGTTCTGTTCTGATCACTGTATTCAAATGAATCGTTTCGCCCGGACGATAAATATCACGATCGCCATAGATGAAAGCCATCAGCTGCGACTCATTCACTCTTCTTCCGCCAACTTCAAAACGCGATGCATCGACACGAGTATCAGAGAAGAGTACATAATTAAAATCTTTATCGATAGCCGCAGTAACCATAGAAGGAATAAACCCCTTGCCTTTTGATTTAAGGTCTTTAAAAATTGCGATTCCATCACTGCCGGTTTTCACGGTCGCAATTGTCTGATTATTTGTACTCACTAGATTCACAGCAACGCCGCTCATTGCCTCCGCTGTCTTGATTGAATTTGCAAAAACAAAAACTTCATTGTCGACAGCTTTAACAATCAATCCAATATCAGAAACAGAAACAAGTTTAGTTGCTTTCACCCATTGATCTTTCGATGATGATGCTACGACAACATAAATTCCTTTGTAAGTTGAAACATCATCAAAAGACAAATTGAGCAAATGAATTCCATTTAACACTGCCAGATCTTTCGTTTCATAAACACGATCAACTATCTTGTTTGCAAATCGTTCTATATCGTATGTGTTATAAGAAACTCCTGAATTCATGTATTCACCTTCATCATCATAATAGCCATCGCTATATCTTCCTGTGCGCAAATAATGTTGAATATTATTTTCAAAAATGCGGAAGATCTGCACATTTACCTTTGGCATATTCACAACATTCAATGCAAGATTACGTGTCCCTTTTGAAGTCATGTAAACTCCCTTCTGATTTACAAAAGAGATAGCAGGTTCCATATCACCGAAAGAAACCTGAGTACTGTATTTACTTTCAAGTTTACCACCCAAAAATCCTTTCAGCTTTTCGCTTATCTCCAGTCTGTAATTTGAACCACTCACAAACGGACCATTAATATAAAATCCGCTGAACCCTTCTTCGATCGTAAATTTTATCGCAGGATCAAATGAAATAGCGGCTTGAGCAGTTGAAAGATCGATCGACTGTGTTGTAAAAATGTGTATACGCGCTTGAAGATCTTCGTACTCTGCCACTGCATCAGTGATCTTTAATTTGTCAGGCGAAGGAATTGATAAAGATTTTTCGAAT
>JAYUWA010000661.1:0-8468 GCA_043753795.1 Bacteroidota bacterium
AACCTAATTCATTTAGCAAAATTTTTCCATATTTCTGATTCATTCTATTATCTTCTACTAATAATACATTCAGACTTTCTGATTTTTTTAATACAAACGATTCTTTTTCATTTTGCTCATTCAAATACAATGCAATTTCTTTTTCATTACACTTTGCTAATGGAATGAAAACAAAAAACTCCGTTCCTTTTCCTGATTCACTTTCAACAAACATCTTTCCATCTAAAAGCTCAACTAAATTTTTAACAATGCTCAGCCCTAAACCGGTTCCACCATATTTTCTGGTAGTATCAGAATATTGTTGTTTAAATCTTTCAAATATTGTTTCCAAATTTTCCCTTTCAATTCCAATTCCAGTGTCGATTACACTAAATTTTATTAAGTATTTTTCCTTTTCATTTCGACTTATTTCTGCCCGAATCTGAACAGAACCTTTTTCAGTAAATTTGACTGCATTGCTAGCAAGGTTAATTAATACTTGTGATAATCTGGTCGGATCGCAAACTACATAATGTGGCAATGAAGATTCCATCGAAAGTGTAATTTCAAGATCCTTTTTATGGCCGATACCTTTCGTAATAGTATAAACCGATTCAAGTAATTCCGGTAAATTCACGACGGTATTTTCCAATTTGATCATCCCGCTTTCCATTTTCGAAAAATCTAGTATGTCATTAATAATTGCCATTAGGTTTTCCGAGGCTGTATTAATGTTAGAAACGAATTCGATTTGTTTGTTGTCAAGATCTGTGTTCTTGAGCAGAGACGTAAATCCAACGATTGAATTCAAAGGAGTCCTAATCTCATGACTCATATTGGACAAAAAAACCTCTTTTAACATATTTGATTCTTCTGCATGTACTTTGGCTAGTTCGAGATTTTTTTCTGTTTCCTTTAATTGGGCAATATCATGCAACGAAGAAAGGATAAACTTCTTTTCACCAATCTGAATAATCTCAAGAGAAATTAAGACCCAACCTTGTTCACCATTCTTTTTGGTAACCCTACCGGCTTCATTCCTCACCGATCCTTTTGAACTAAGAATTGCAAGTATTCGTTCTCTTTCTTCAGGCGTCGTCAGTTCTAATTCCATCGAAGATTTACCAATTACTTCGTCTCTGGTATACTTAAAAGATTCAAGAAATACATCATTCACAAATTCCAGTTTCGATGTTTCCATGTTTGTCAACGACATAGCAACAGGGTTCTTTTCGAAAATTCTAAAAAATCTTTCCTGACTTTCACTGATTTTCTGCTCTGCAATTTTTTTGTCTGTAATATCCCGAACTGTTCCAATCATTTTGATTGGCTTTCCGTCTTTATTTACAATCGTTTCTGCACGTGCATCAATGTATTTAGTTACTCCTTTTGCAGTCACAATTCTATACTCTGAATTAAAATTCTTCTTTTCTGCAAGAGAGATTGCTACGTCATTAATAACTCGTTTTCTGTCATCGGCGTGCAAAGACTTTGAAAACAGTTCGTATGTTGGTTCTTTTTGACTTGGCTCATAACCAAATATTTTAAATTGCTCATCAGACCATATTTCCTTACCGGTCTCAATGTCCCATTCCCAACTTCCAACATGCGCTATTCTTTGGGCATCATTTAATTGCTTCGATTTGTTTTCCTGAACAATTCTTAATCGTTCAGCTTCATTCTTAGCTTCATTTAAGTCCTTATCAATTTTTCTTTCTTTTGTAATATCTCTTGCAATTGCAAAAAGGTCATTCGTTTCTTCATCCAGATTTAATATCCATTGAATCCACAGGTAATTATTTTCCGATGTAAGAAATCTATTAACGAACGATGTTGTTTTTTTCTCATTCGTCATTTGCACTAATTCCGACTTTGTTTTTTCAATGTCATCTTCATGAAAAAATTTATAAATAGAGTTACTAAGTACTTCCTCTTGAGTCCAACCGAATACTTTTGTGAATGCAGGATTTATTTTTTTAAAATAGCCATCCTTACCAATTATTGAAATCAGGTCGATAGATATGTCAAATAATTTTTCAAATTTTCTCCTTTCTTCATTTTGCTTAGCGCTCACTATTTGAAGGATAACATCTTCTGCTAAAGTTTTAAGAGCAAGACTTTGATTTGCAGATAAGGTCTTAGGCACTGTATCTATAACACATAAAGCTCCTAAAGCATGCCCTTTGGGATCTACAAGAGGATATCCTGCATAAAATCTAATATTGGGATTTCCGGTAACCAAAGGGTTATCTAAAAACCGAGTATCCTTTGTTGCATCAGGTACCTGAAATTGTTTATTGTCCATTATCGTATACTGGCAAAAGGACATTTCACGTGAAGTCTCATCGACGTCTAGCCCAATGCTCGATTTAAACCATTGTCTGTTTTTGTCAATCAGACTAATAACTGCGATTGGAGTCTCACAGATAATTGAAGCTAATTTCGTTAATCTATTAAATTGTTCCTGAGAAAGAGTATCAAGGATGTTATACTCATTAAGAGACTTCAGCCTTTCTGTTTCATTTTCAGGAACCGGAAGGATTATTTGGCTTTTTTTCATTCTGTAATAATTTGATACGAAAGACGCAGTTATATCAAAAAGCTTCTACGACAGAAAAAATTATTTGTTCTAAAATTCTGTTCCGCAATATTTGCAAAAATTTGCATCAGAATCATGTCCTTGCTTAAAGCAATTTTTACACGTTCTCCCGCTTTCAGAACGGCTGGCATTAATGAATTTCGCTGTGATAATTCCGGTCGGCACAGCGATAATGGCATAACCTAAGATCATGATCATTGATGCAATTGTTTTTCCAAGAGCTGTGATTGGGGAGATATCTCCATACCCGACTGTTGTAAGTGTAACAATTGCCCAATAGATGCTTGTTGGAATGCTTGTAAACTTCTCGTTTTTTCCATGTTCGACTACAAACATAACAGATCCAAAAATGATAGTTAGCAATAGTACAAAAAACAAAAAAATAAAGATCTTCCTTCTGCTTTCCCATAGTGACAAAAGCATTCCATTGCTTTCTTCCAGAAAACGAACCATCTTGAAGACTCTGAAAATTCGCAACAATCTTAAAATTCGGATAACAGAAAGGAAGTGTAGTTGCGGGAAAAGTATTTCAAGTAAAAATGGAATGAACGAAACGAGATCAATAACTCCGTACACACTTGTTACATATGATAATGGTCTTGGAACCGAAAGACAGCGAAGCAGATACTCCGTTGCAAATAATATTGTAATTGCAAAATTTAGATCATAGAATAATTGTGCATATTCAATTCTATACCTTTCAACACTTTCAAGCATTACCAATACCGTACTTAAAAGTATCAGCAACATTAAAAATATATCAAAGATCTTTCCGGCTCTGGTCTCTGACTCAAAAATTACTTTGTAAATTCTATTCTTAATTCTTATCGGTATAAACATAAAAAGTGCATAGCTCCAAAGAGCTATGCAAGTTAAATAAAATCTTTTGTCGTTCTTAAAAACTCGTCCATCATTTCATTGTAGCCCTTTTTTGTGAATGGCTTAGGTAAAATTGCAGCGGCTCCAAGCGCTTTACAGGTATTTATCAGATTCTGGTCGATGTATGTACTGTAGATCACAACACTTATTCTACTGAACTTTTCTTCGCTTTTTAGTAATTTTAAGGCTTCTACGCCATTTATCTTCGGCATATTTTTATCGAGAATGATCAACTGAGGAAGCAAAGTTTCTGATTCCAGGCTGTTTAAAAATTCAAAAATCTCCACGCCGTTCTCTACAACAGAAACAAGAATAAAATCCCTTCTATCTTCAAGAAATTCTTCAAAAATCATCCTATCGTCCTGATCGTCTTCCGCAAGTAAAACTCTTTTTTGTATCATAATTTTTCAATTTCTAAAAATTGCTTTCAATAGGTAATACAAATCTGAATTCAGCACCGCAATTATTGTTTCCAATTGCAGTAATCAAACCATTGTGTTTTTCAATGATCTTTCTTGCTATTGCTAAACCCAATCCCGATCCTTCATATTTATCTTTCCGATTCAACCTTTCAAACAATGAAAAAATTGAATCAACATATTTTGATTCAAACCCAATTCCATTGTCCTTGATACTGATGATCACAAATTTTCCTTTCGGATTTGTTTCTGCTTTGAATGTCTTAGAATTTACCTTACGTGAACTAATCTGAATTTCCGGCTTTCTATCTGTTCGTGAAAATTTTAAAGCATTACTTATCAGATTCTGAAATACCTGACGCAATTGGCCTTTATTGCAGAATATTTCCGTCAGATCTTGTGAAATGATATTTGCTTCTTTCTCTGCAAGTATCAAGTCGAAATCATTTCTTAGTTCCGAAACAAGTTCATTAAGATCTACCCATTCATAGTATGGATCGTTCACTGATAGTCGCGAATAATTCAAAATGTCGACAATCAGATTGCGCATTCTCCCTGTTGAATAAATTATTTTTCCCAGATATTTCTTAAACTCAGGAGAATGTCCATTTACCTGTTCCTTCATCATATTTGCAAAAATCTGTATCTTCCTTGTTCCTGCGCGTCAAATAACTTCACCCTGACAATCGTTTTTCCGGCACCGTTCGAAGAGACGACGATATGTTTTGCGACTTTCATTGGCAATAAATTTCACTATAGGAAAACCAATAATAGATGAAATATCCTTTTTTACCATTCGCGAGAAACTTGAATTACAATACAGGATAACACCTTCTGCGCTTACAGTAATTGCACCTTCATTCATTTTTTCGATGAAGACACGATATGGATGGTCGGCACTTTTCAAAGTATATAACTGATTACCTTTCTCCGGTGATTTCATCTAAACCTTTAATTCCTGTTGGTGTTTTAAGTAATGTTTTTGCTTTAAAATTCTTCAGTGCCATATTCGTGTGGTTAATTTGTGAGTTGAACTGAGTCTCAACTCACACATATTTTTAATCTTTCTTGTAAAGAACTACGATAAATAATTTGAAAATTATATGCCATTTACACTACTCCTGTTTCATAAAAGTGTTTTATTTAAATAGAAATCAATAAAAAGTAAATTTTTGTAAACAGTCAGCTTATAAAACTGTCCATCTTTTTACACAATTTCCGACCATTGAATATTTAACTCCACCGAAATTCAGTTACAGTATAATTTATATGGCACACTATTATAATATTATATGTGGCTCTGATCAATGTCGACCAGATCTTCAAAAAATAAAATAATGGAAAATCAAGATTCGAATAAATCAGCTACAAATCCACAAGGTGGAAATCAGCAAGGCGGTAATCAGCAAGGTGGAAATCAGCAAAAAGGTGGTCAACAAGGAAACAATCCTTCTGATCAATCTCAGCGTGATGAAAACAGCAGAAACAAAGAAGCAAATCCTTCTGAGAGAAATTTCACTGCAGAAACTGATGCTGATGATTCAGAAGAAACTACTGAGACCAACAAACCTAAAATGTCAGGTGATGCAAAAGGTGGAAACTCAGGTTCAGGCAAGACAGGTACTGATAAAAGTGCCGGAAATTCTACACTCTAATCCTTTAGTAATTACAAAAACAGGAAATCATCGTTTACCAATGATCTCCTGTTTTTAAAAAAATCAGTTTATGAAAAAATCAACAGTTCTATTTGACTTCCTTCTACTATTCATTATGGTCGCTCTTACAGGGTGCTCTGTAGTAAGCGGAATTTTTCAGGCCGGCATGGGCTTTGGAATTATTATGGTTGTTCTGGTTGTTGCACTTATTATCTGGCTCATTAGCAGAGTCGGCAGAAAAAGTTAGTTCCAGCATTCTGCTATACATCTAATGTGTTAATGCTTTATCTTCTTTAATCAGGTGATAGATTGAAGAAATGATTAACTTGCTCAAACCAATTTATCAGCCATTCCTCGGTCAAACTCTTTTATAATCAGTGAAAAATCCATCAGGTAAATACGTCCTTTCTAAAAAGCTTGATGCATACTTTTACGGAGTCAATAAAGCTTATCGCTTTACGAAGGATTTTTTTAAGCAAGTTGTAAGAAGACCATTCCATTTTACCGAAGTTGTCAATCAATGTTTTGAAATCGGACTCCGTGCATTGCCGCTTATATCGCTAACCGGATTTATTATTGGAATCGTTTTTACAAAACAATCGCGGCCCTCACTGGAAGATTTCGGTGCCACTTCGTGGCTACCTTCGTTAATTGGAATTGCAATCGTTAAAGCTCTCGGTCCGCTCGTTACCGCTCTGATCTGTGCAGGAAAAGTTGGTTCCGGTATCGGTGCCGAATTAGGTTCTATGAAAGTTACCGAACAGATCGATGCAATGGAAGTTTCTGCAATAAATCCATTCAAATACCTTGTAGTTACACGGGTTCTTGCAGCAACGATTACAATCCCAATTCTTTCTTTCTATTGCAGCGTTGTTGCATTGCTCGGAGCATATATGAATGTGCATGCTGAAGAATTGACAAGCTTTCTTGCATTCTTCAAAAATGCATTTTCAACAATTCACTTTCTCGATCTCTTTACTGCTGAAACAAAATCGATCATCTTTGGATTTACAATCGGAATCATTGGCTGCTATAAAGGCTTTTATGCAACTCAAGGAACCAGTGGCGTTGGCAAAGCCGCTAACGAAGCGGTTGTTATTTCAATGTTCATCATCTTCATCGAAGAAATTGTTATCGTTCAAATTGCTAACTGGATAAGATTTTTCTAATATGGAGACGCTACATAATATAAACTATAACGAAACAGTTATTTCCATAAAGGACCTCTATAAATCATTTGGAGATCTTCATGTGTTAAAAAGAATTTCTATTGATCTCCACAAAGGCGAAAACATAGCAGTACTTGGAAAATCCGGTACAGGGAAATCAGTATTGATCAAAATAATTTCAGGTTTACTTAAGCCCGATAAAGGCGAGGTAATTGTGCTAGGGAAAAATGTTGATTTGCTTTCACTGAAAGAACTCAACGAACTACGATTGCATATTGGTTTCTCTTTTCAGAACAGTGCATTGTACGATAGCATGAATGTGAAAAGAAATCTGGAATTTCCATTGACAATGAATTTTCCAAAACTAACTAAAAAAGAAATTGAGAAGTCAGTGGATGAAGTACTTGATGCTGTTGGATTAAAAAGCAAACTCAAAGAAATGCCCTCGAGCTTATCGGGCGGACAAAGAAAACGGATTGGAATTGCAAGAACACTCATCCTTAAACCACAGATCATGTTATACGATGAGCCAACTGCAGGACTTGATCCGATTACAAGTACAGAGATCAATAAACTGATCAATGAAGTCCAGGAGCAATACAATACCAGTTCAATTATCATAACACATGACCTAACATGCGCTAAAGCAACGGGCGACAGAGTTGCCATGTTGCTTGACGGACAATTTTCAAAGACAGGGACTTTTAAAGAAGTCTTTGAAAGTAATGAAGGAGTAATAAAAGAATTTTATAACTATAATTTTATTCAATAAGTCATGAACGAATCTTCAGAGAAAAGAAAAGTAGCAGTAGGGATCTTCGTATTGATCGGAATAGTTTTTCTGATACTTGGAATTCTAGCTATCGGAAATATCAATGAAACTTTCAAAAAGAAAATAACCCTTGTAGCTATATTTGACGATGTCAGTGGATTACAATCAGGAAATAATATCTGGTTTTCAGGAGTAAAGATAGGAATGGTTGGTGATCTGGAATTCTACTCCCAGAGTAAAGTTAAGGTGACAATGAATGTGGAAGAGAAAGCTGTCCCATACATTCGTAAAGATGCTTTTGTAAAAGTCAGTACAGATGGTTTGATCGGAAATAAGATCCTGATCATTTATGGCGGTAATATGCAATCAGCAGAAGTAAAAGAAAATGATACGTTGTCGGTTGAAAAAAGTCTTTCGTCAGAAGATGTCATCAACACACTTCAGCAAAACAATAAGAATTTCTTATCTATTACAAACGACATTAAACTAATCAGCAATAAAATGGCTGCAGGTGAAGGAACAGTCGGAAAATTATTAAACGACAATGCCCTATACGAACATTTAAATCAGGCAGCGATTTCGTTACAAGCAACTTCCGGCCGAGCACAACAACTTGTGAACTCACTGGCAACCTTCAGTGACAAATTAAATACTCCCGGAAGTCTGATCAATCAGTTGACTACAGATACAGCAGTGTTTAATTCCATTCGCGCCTCCGCGCAAAATCTACAGAGCATGAGCGATTCTGCAAGTGCATTGGTCAGCAATTTAAATTCTGCACTTGCCAATTCCAAATCACCGGCCGGTGTGTTATTAAATGATGAAGAATCAGGAATGCGTTTAAAAGAAACAATTAAAAATTTAGAATCCGGTTCTAAAAAACTCGACGAAAATCTGGAAGCATTGCAGCATAATTTTCTATTGCGTGGTTATTTTAAGGGGAAGAAGTGAAGTGAAAAGAAGTGAAAAGAAGTGAAAAGAAGTGAAAAGAAGTGA
>JAYUWA010000662.1:0-2756 GCA_043753795.1 Bacteroidota bacterium
CTGCGCTCTGTTCTGCAAAAAATCCAGATACATTTTCCCCCCTCTTGCTTTTACTATTCGTTCGATGCTTGTAAACTTTGGCAGTTCCTGATGAACGAGTGTCACGATCACTCTGGCAAATTCTTTTGATTGCTCATAGGTATATTTTGCTCCCAGAGGAATATAAATATGCATTCCTGTAGAGCCACTCGTTTTTGGATAACCCTTCACTCCCATGCTCTCCAGAACATCATTTGTTACTTGCGCTGCTTCTATAACCTGATCAAATGTATTCTTAGCGGGATCGAGATCAATGATACACCAATCCGGAAAATCTTCCGATTTTACTCTGCTATGCCAGGGATTCATTTCAATACAACCTAATGAGGCCATGTAAAGTAAACTTGCTTCGTCTTTTGCAACCAGATAATGACGAAGTCGTCCATCGGTCGGACTCTTATATTTAAAAAGTTCTGCCCACTCAGGAGCAGTACCTGTGACGTCCTTAAAATAAAAACTCTCTCCATTTATTCCATTTGGATGACGGTTCATTGACTGCGGCCTGTCTTTTAAATATGGTAGAATATAAGGAGCAACCTGATGATAATAATTCAACATGTCTCGTTTTGTAATTTTCTCTTTGGGCCAGTAAACTTTACTAAGATTTGTAAACTTCAAGTCATGCCCGTTGATTTTTCTTACCTGCGTTTCATCAGTTGGATTCAAAAAAGTAGATCGATCTTTTTTGGAAACCGGACTAACGATTTTCTTTAGTTCACTCTTTTGAGTTGTACTTTTTTTTGCTACACTCTTTTTTGCTACACTCTTTTTAGTTACAGTTTTTTTAGTGGCAACATTTTTAGCCGACTTATCTTTAAGATCCTTAACAGCTTTTTCAACAGAAATAAGTTTGTCTTTTTTCACATCAGTAGCAATTTTATCACTTCGCATTCCCTGAAATGAAGGGTGACGCATTACCCCATCGGTTGTCATTTCAGTATAACTTACTTCACAAACAAGTTTCGGATTAAGCCATGTTGCAATAACATGCGGTGGATCGTGTCTGAAGCGACTTGGCTTATTTATATCGGGAGTTTCAGTAAATGGGATTTCTATCGTTATCAATGGTTTGAACTGCTTCATCATTTCCTGCTGAGTCTTTACATTCCATCCTGTTCCGACTTTACCCGTATAAACTAATTTACCATTATCAAACA
The DNA here is from genome assembly GCA_043753795.1 of Bacteroidota bacterium. Lineage (GTDB taxonomy): Bacteria > Bacteroidota > Bacteroidia > AKYH767-A > 2013-40CM-41-45 > JADKIH01. Next base: position 1,197 of record JAYUWA010000662.1, read on the forward strand.
CACCGACCAACAATGAACTGAATAATTTTCCTGAATTATCTTTCAAAGTAAATCCACATATAACCATTTCCTGCCGCTTATTTGCTTTTATCTTCAACCAATCTCTGCTTCTATTTCCAATCTCATAAGTGCTGTCCGCTTTTTTTGCAATAATTCCTTCCAGACCCATTTTTTGAGCGGCGGCAAAGAAATCAATACCGGAATTATGAAAATCATTACTTAACTTTATAATTCCTTCATCCGGCAAAATCAATTTTAATACTTCTCTTCGATCCATCAAAGGAAGTTGTGTCAGATCTTTCCCTTCATACCAGAGTAAATCAAACACATAATAATAAAGATCGCCATCAGCTTCACTGCGCCAATTTTGCAATGATCCGAAATCAGAAATTCCGTTTTCTTTTACAACAACAATTTCCCCATCAACTAAAGCATTTACATCCCACTCTTTTATTGCCTGAGTGACAGGATAAAATTTTTCATTAAATGATTTATCATTGCGGGATTTTAAATTTGCTATCTTTCCATAACGAAAACCAACTGCACGATATCCGTCCCACTTCACTTCATAGAGCCATCCGGGTTGATCAAATGGTTTATCCACTAGAGTTGCCAGCATTGGTGAAATTGATACGGGAAATTTTTGCTTTTTTGCTTTTGAAAGAATTTCTTCTACATCAACATTTTTCTTTTCAATCTCATCCCCATTATCAGAACCGGATTTGTCCATAGGACTAGCCTTTTTTGCTTTTTTCTTTTTTCTTACCGGTGAATCACTTTTCGATTTATCTACTTTTTCATCTGCACCATAAAAATTCTTGGATGATTTCTCCAATTGTTCAATCGTCTTTTTTGAAAGCACCGATTTATTTTTTTTCAAGGTGACATCATCAGATGAAGCATATTTGTCATTTATTTTAAAAAGTAACCAACCATTTTCTCCTCTTCCATGAGCCTTTATCAGCGCCCATTCGCCGTTTAATTTTTTTCCTTTTAAAACGAACTTTAGCTTACCGGCTTTCAGATCTTTCAAAAGAGATTTTTCCTGAAGCTTCCTTCCCGTAATGTTTTTATCATACGGCTCATAAAATCCTTCATCCCAAACCATGACCGTACCTGCGCCGTATCCGCTGGGAATAATTCCTTCAAAATTTCTGTAATCGTAAGGATGATCTTCGACCATCATGGCAAGCCGTTTCACATCCGGATCAGTTGATGGCCCTTTCGGAACCGCCCAGCTTTTCAAAACTCCTTCCATTTCAAGTCTGAAGTCGTAATGCAAATGCGATGCTTTGTGTTTTTGAACCACAAAACGAAGTTTGACACTGTCAGACTTTCCGCCAGTAGGCTCAGGAGATTCTTTGAAGTTTCTTTTCGCTTTGTATTTGGTCAAGCCCATATATAAAGCAATATAAAAAATTGATGCCAAGGCAAGGTTTGAACAATCTGAACACTGCGACTAAAGAGGACGGCCCGGCAGAATCCACTGTCTGTTCGAGATCTGAGGTATGAAAATTAGTGATGGTAATTTTCCCGCAGATTGCGCAGATGAAGGCGCAG
>JAYUWA010000663.1:0-8452 GCA_043753795.1 Bacteroidota bacterium
AATGCTTGAACATTTTCTTCATGGTATAGTAACATTGAAAGGCAATAAAATGATTGCGAAATATCTAACTAACTCAAAATAAAAATCACTTTTCAAAAATATAAATTTCAGCTAAGCGTCAATAACATTATGAAAAAACCACTCATCGCACTGCTCTTGCTCATTTCTCTGGGCGCACACTCTCAGGGAACAGATAATGTAATGCAATTTTCAATAAAAGAAGCCATCGATTTTTCTTTCCAGCATCAAAAAGATGTTCTCAACTCACAATTGGATGTTGAAATTGCAAATTCACAAGTAAAAGAAACAATAGGAATCGGACTCCCGCAGATCTCTGCAAGTTTCGATGTAAAAGATTATATCAAAATTCCGGTTTCACTGATTCCGGCAGAATTCTTTGGTGGCGAACCGGGAAGTTATGCCGCAATTCAATTCGGTACGCAATGGAATGCTACTGCCGGTTTGAATGCATCTCAATTGATCTTTGAACCATCTTATTTAGTAGGTATACAAGCTGCAAAGACGTTCAAAGAACTTTCCGTAAAAAATCATGATCGAACTAAACTTGAAACGGCTGTAAATGTTACAAAAGCATATTACATGGTATTGCTGATGCGCGACAGAAAAAATGTGATCGATGCCAACGTCAGCCGACTGGAGAAATACAATTCCGACATCAAGGCAATGTTTGAAAATGGGTTTGTGGAAAAAGTTGACATGGACAGAATTCAGGTTACATATAATAATGTGTTCTCTGAACAGGAAAAATTCCAGCGACTTATTGAAATTACCGAAGGCAATCTCAAATTGCAGATGGGACTTCCTCAGGCATCAACGATCAACTTAACGGATTCGCTGAATGCAGAAGAAATTAAAACAATTGGGATCTCACTTGATAAAGCTTCTCCTGAAAAAAGAATTGAATATGCACTATTAAAGACACAGGAAAAAATTCAGGAATACAATGTTAAAAGATACAAAGTTCAGTATCTGCCAAGTCTGGTTGCATACGGAAATTTAAGTACCACTGCACAAAGAACTGAATTCAACATTTTTGACCCTGCATATAAGTGGTATCCGACAGGACTCATAGGCGCAACCCTCAGTCTGAACATTTTTGATGGGATGCAGCGAGAATACAAAATCAGACATGAAAAATTAAGCTTGCGAAAAATTAAAAACGAGATCACCTATTTTGAAGATGCTATTGAATTGCAAGTTACTTCTTCAAGATCGTCACTTGCCAATGCTATTTCTGCTCTTAAGATCCAGGAACAAAATCTTGAGCTTGCTAATAGTGTTACAAATACAAGCAAAATAAAATATGACCAGGGCATCGGATCAAATCTTGAAGTCCTGAATGCAGAAACATCACTTAAAGAAGCACAGTCGAATTATTTCAATGCACTTTACGATGCAATTATTGCAAAAATTGATCTTGACAAATCATTAGGAAATTTTAAATACTAAAAATCACAACTACACATAACCATTACATCATATGAAAAAGATAATCACTTTCTCTTTAATTGCTGCTACACTTTTTGCCTGCTCCGATGGCAGCGGGGATAAAAAATCACAATTGGAAGCGTTAAAAAAGGAACAAGCTGCTTTGAAAGAAAAAATTACTGCTCTTGAAGTTGAGCTTGCAAAAAATGACACTACTGCCGAAAAATCGAAATTAGTAGCTATCACAGAAATGCAGCCTTCTACTTTCAAACATTTCATCGAAGTTCAGGCTAAAGTTGAAGGCGATGAAGATGTATTACTAAGTGCTGAAAGCGCAGGTAGTATTACTTCTATAAATGTTGAAGCCGGCGATAAAGTTAGCAAAGGACAAGTGCTTGCTACTATTGATGATAAATTAGTTCGCCAGGGAATTTCAGAAATTCAGACACAACTTGACCTTGTTGTACAGATTTATAATCGCCAGAAAAATCTTTGGGACCAAAAGATAGGAAGTGAAATTCAGTTTCTTCAGGCCAAGACTAATAAAGAATCTGCTGAAAGAAGAATGGCGACTTTACAAGAACAATTGGATATGACAAAGATAAAATCTCCGATTAATGGAGTTGTTGACAATGTAAATCTGAAAATAGGACAAACAGTTTCACCTGGCTACCCTTCTATCCGTGTGATTAATTTGAATTCACTTAAAATAAAAGCTGAAGTTCCTGAAAGTTTTATCAGTCGTGTGAGTGAAGGTGATGATGCGATCGTATCATTCCCAGATCAGGGAAAAGAAATCAATGCTAAAATTGATTACTCCGGAAATCGTATCGACCCTTTGAACAGAACTTTCAATGTTGAAGTGAAGCTAGCTGACAAATCAGGAAGTTTCCGTCCAAATATGATTGCAATTCTGAAAATTGTAGATTACAAAAACACGAAAGCATTCATCGTACCACTTACCGCAGTGCAAAAATCGGGTGATGGCCATTATGTATTTGTTAAGGCAGAAGAAGGCGGAAAACAAATTGCTAAACGTAAAACGATTGAAGTTGGGACTGTGTATAATGGTGTTGCCGAGATCAAGTCGGGATTAGAAGCTGGTGATCAGGTCATAACATCAGGTTACGCAAGTGTTATTGAGGGTGATGAAATCAAACTTTAACTAACAATGCTGTTTCTATTGAACTAACTATTTTTTATCTCATCATCCAATTATTGCAAAACCATGCAAGACAAAAATAAAGAATTCAAACCCTCCAGTTGGGTCATAGATAACAAGATCGCAACCTTTGTTATCACTTTTATTCTATTGATAGCCGGAATTCAGGCTTATCAAAACCTCCCGAAAGAAAGTTTTCCGGATATCTCACTTCCGAATATATATGTGAGTGTCGTTTATCCGGGTACATCTCCAAAAGATATGGAGAACCTTATCGTTCGGCCAATTGAAAAAGAATGTAAAAGTATAGCCGGAGTAAAAAAGATCAAGAGTAATTCACTTCAGGATTATTGTAACGTCGTTGTAGAGTTCAATTCAAATGTTGACATTGATGTTGCAAAGCAAAAAGTAAAAGATGCTGTTGACAGAGCAAAGAAAGATCTACCCAAAGATCTGAAAAATGATCCAGAGATCATGGATATCAATTTTTCTGATCTCCCGGTAATGCAAGTCAATATCAGTGGTGATTACGATCTGAATAAACTAAAGAAGTATGCTGACGAAGCCAAAGAAAGGCTGGAGAGCATGAAAGAAATAAAACAGGTTGATATCATTGGGGCTCTTGAAAGAGAGATTCAGATAAATGTCGACATGTTGAAAATGCAATCTGCACAAATCTCTATGGGTGATATTACCCGTGCTATTCAAAGCGAGAACCTGACGATTCCCGGAGGTTCTGTGAATATGAATGGTATCCGCAGATCAATTAGTGTATCGGGAGAATTCAAAAATGCAGAACAGATAGGTAACATCGTTGTACAAAGTATTAATGGTAGTCCGATCTATCTGAAGAATATCGCTGACGTTGTCGACAGTTTCAAAGAACAGGAAAGCTATGCCCGTCTTGATAAGAAAAATGTAATCACATTGAACATTGTCAAGCGTAAAGGCGAAAACCTTATCGAGGCCTCAGATAAGATCGTAGCGTTGATCGATGAGTTTCAAACTAAATCGTGGCCAAAAGATCTGAAGGTTACTCTTACAGGAGATCAGTCAGAACAAACAAGAATGACGTTACACGATTTGATCAATACCATCATCATTGGTTTCGTACTGGTACTATTGGTTCTAATGTTCTTCATGGGTCCGATGAATGCATTTTTCGTTGCCATGTCTGTGCCCCTATCTATGTGTCTGGCGTTTTTAATAATGCCAACAATTGGTTTCTCACTGAATATGATCGTACTCTTCTCCTTCCTGCTTGCATTAGGAATTGTCGTAGATGATGCCATCGTTGTTATTGAAAACACGCACAGGATCTTTGCCAATGGAAAACGAAATATCGTAGAAGCTGCAAAGTTGGCCGCAGGCGAAGTTTTCTTACCTGTATTTTCAGGAACTCTTACCACACTAGCACCTTTCATTCCGTTACTTTTCTGGGAAGGAGTTATTGGAAAGTTCATGTTCTTTTTACCGGTAACACTGATTGTAACACTTACTGCTTCATTACTTGTCGCCTATCTAATCAATCCTGTATTCGCCGTTCGTTTCATGAAGCCGCATGTTGAGGGTGCCCATAAGAAAAGTAATCTCAAACCAACATATATCATCTTCGCTATTGCAATTGTAATGGGATACATGATAAATTTCGGTTTAGGTAATTTTGCAGTTCTATTGTTCTTATCATGGTTACTGAATCATTTATGGTTGAGCAAAAAGATCAAAATATTCCAGGAAAAAACGTGGCCGAAGTTTCAGAACAATTACAGAATATTCCTTGTATGGTGTCTTAACAGACCTTGGAAAATGCTACTTGGCGTAGTTCTACTATTTGCTCTTTCTATAGTTATGCTTATAATTCGTAACGGCGGAGTAAGCTTTTTCCCTATGGCTGATCCAAACTTTGTTTATGTTTACACAAGTTTGCCTGTCGGCACTGATCAAAGTATGACTGATTCTGTTACCAAGATCGTTGAAGAAAAAGTTTACAAAGCAATCAGTTGGCCGAATCCGATTGTAAAATCCGTTATCACTAACGTTACTGTTGGAGTTACTGATCCACAAGATGAAGATCAGGGAAATTATCCGAACAAAAGCAAGATCTCAGTAGCCTTCGTGCAGTACGGAAAACGTGATGGTGTATCTTCAAGAGCGTACCTCGATACAATCCGTCAATCGATAAAAGGAATTCCGGGTGCTGAAATTTCTGTAGCTCAGGAACAAGGTGGACCACCGGTCGGCAAACCTGTAAATATCGAGGTTACAGGCGACGATTATGAGCAACTTGTAATTATAAGTAAGGAATTGAAGCGTAATCTTGATTCGTTGAAGATCGAAGGTGTAGAAGAATTAAGAAGTGATCTTCAGGATTCAAAACCTCAGATCGTATTTGATATAGACAGAGAAAGAGCGAACAGAGAAGGTATTTCTACCTACGCTATTGGAAATGAAATCTTCCTTGGTGTTTTGGGAACTGACATTTCAAAATTCAGAGATAATAATGATGATTATAATATTGTTATCAAGTATAAAGATGAACAACGTTATAATGCAGATATGTTGCGGAACTTAAAAGTTCTTTATCGTGATATGAGTATGAACGGAATGGTTCGTAATGTTCCGGTAGCATCTTTTGCTGATGTAAAATATTCAGATACTTATGGAGTGATCAAACGTAAAAATCAGAAACGTGTAGTTACGATTTCATCAAATGTTCTTTCCGGGTACAATGAAAATCAAGTTGTACAGGATGTACAAAAGGCAATGAATAATTTCACTGTTCCGGAAGGTGTTTCTGTTAAGATGACAGGCTCACAAGAAGAACAAGCGGAGACTGGTGCTTTCTTAGGCTGGGCGATGATGACTTCACTCCTCCTGATCGTACTTATTCTCGTGATTCAATTCAACTCAGTAAGTAAACCATTGATCATTTTGTCAGAGATCATCTTTAGTATCATTGGCGTATTCATAGGTTTCTCAATATTCAAAATGGAATTCTCCATTGTTATGAGTGGAGTTGGTATCATTGCACTTGCAGGAATTGTCGTTCGAAACGGAATCTTGCTTGTTGAATTTACAGATCTCCTTACCGAAAAAGGTGTACCGACTTTTGATGCAATTGTTGAAGCGGGTAAAACCAGAATGACTCCGGTGATCTTAACTGCTTCTGCGACTATGTTAGGATTAATTCCACTAGCAGTTGGTCTGAATATGGATTTCGTTACATTGTTCAATGAAGGTAATCCGCATATTTATTTCGGTGGTGATAATACTGCGTTCTGGGGACCACTTTCCTGGACGATGATCTTTGGATTGATCTTCGCAACATTCCTTACACTGATCCTTGTTCCTGTTATGTCATTACTAGCTGCACGAATGAAAAACAGAGTTCGTAAATACACAGGCAAACCACTTGACACAGGACTGAAACCTAAGAAAATTGAAGACCTGATTGAGGTTGAAATTTAACGGAAGTAACGTATGAAGTACAGAATTTCAGTTGTCTCTTATTTGAACAGTAAACCATTTATCTATGGATTTGATGCTGTGAACTTTGGTTCAAGAGCAAATATTGATTTAGATATACCATCGGTTTGTGCTCAGAAATTATTGACAGGAGTAGCTGATATAGGTCTGATACCGGTGGCAGTTTTGCCTGAAATGAAAGACTACCATATTATTTCTGACTTCTGTATTGGTGCTGATGGGCCTGTTGATTCCGTTCTGCTTTTAAGCGATGTTCCTCTTGAACAAATTGAAACCGTTCTTCTGGATTATCAATCACGGACATCAGTAATGCTTACGAGAGTTCTGGCAAAAAATTACTGGAACATCAATCCTGTCTTCACACCTGCTCAACCGAAGTATGAAAATACAATTGGAGGAAATGTTGCAGGAGTTGTAATTGGGGATCGTGCGTTGACATTAAAAAGCAAATTCAAATTCTGTTATGATCTATCGGGTGAATGGAAAAAATTCACAGGACTGCCATTTATATTTGCCACATGGACTTCAAGAATAAAACCGGACGACAATTTTATTCAGGAATTCAATGCTGCGATAGAAGCAGGAATGAAGCTCATTCCTACAATAGCAAAAAGTGAATGTAATGAATCGATGACAGAAATAGACATCCTCTCCTATCTTACAAAGTCAATTGATTTTAAATTTGATGACCGTAAAAAAGAAGCACTTCAGCTCTTTCTCAAGTATATAAAAGAGATTGATCTTGTTGAAAATTAATACAACTATTGTTTTCGAAATTATAAGTCAAAAAAAATCCTGCTTTAACAGCAGGATTTTTTTTGATCAATAGATTCTTTTCTTAATTATTTTTTACAAACCTTACTGTTCTCTTGTAAGAAAGACTATAGACAGTTACGAAATAAGAACCACTTTCAAGATCTGAAAGATCCATTTGATGTACACGACCATTTGGAATTCCGATTTCTTGTTCAGCGACTATTTTTCCAATTGCATCAGTAACCTGAACATTCATAATCTCGCCGGTGTTTTGAGAAGTAGACATGTCAATATTCAAAATACCATCTGTTGGATTTGGATAGATTGAGAATTGAAGATCGTTTATTGACTCAATATTTTTTATGATATCGTCACATGCTACTGATGTTGTCAATGAAGGATAGTAGCCATTCAAAGAGACAAACATTCTTGTAGCTTGATTTGAGGTAAACATATTCAGGCAAGCGTCATTACTATAATCCATATAATTCATGTACATAATACCATTTCCTGTCGTTGTACAATTATCTGTGTGTGGGAAAGTCAGGCAACCATATGTTTCTTCTGACTGGTTTGGTGTATCTGCAATATTGTCGGTGCCGGAACACAAGCCATTATCATCGCCCCAGATATGAAACAAACGGAAGCAGTGACCGACTTCATGAGTAAGTGTTCTTCCTTCATCAAATGGAAAACTCACATTTCCTACTCTTCCGAATGAGTCGTAATTAATAACGACCCCATAAGTATTTGTATGAACAGTAGCAGGAAATTCACCATATCCTAAAATTCCACCGCTCATATTACATACCCAGATATTGAAATAATTTTCTACATCCCAAGCGTCTAATCCACCGGAAGCAAAAAATTTCATATTATCATTTGTAGAAAACGAAGTGACAGTAGTCTGGCGTCTTTCAATACCATTTGTAGTCATACCACTTGGATCTCTTAAAGCAAGACAAAATTGAAATTGCGTTGCAGAAGCTGCCGTTCTGAATGCAATAGGTGTATTATTAGTATCAGCATTCAAACGGGCAAAATCCTCATTCAAGGCGTCAATCTGTGACAAGATCTGTGCATCAGAGATATTTTGTGCAGCTGTTTTGTATACTACGTGCACAACAACCGGTATTACAACCACCGAATTTGAATTTGTAGAACGTGAAGCAGTATAATTTTGCAGCCATTGCTGTAATTTTACCTCATCGATTTCATTCTGAGACTTAAGATTTGGATTTTGAGATTGAAACCACGCAGTGTGCTCCGTTGTATGACAACGTTTCCTTGATGTTGAATTTTGTGCAATCAATCCGATGGCAAACATGCCGAATACAACTGTTAATAGTAATTGTTTTTTCATTTTAGGTTATAGATTTCCGCCGATAAATTTAAGATAAATTAACATTATAAATACAATCGATTTATAACTGACAATATGATGATAATCAGAATTCCTAACGAAGTCCTAGTTTTGAATAAAAAACTGCTCTTTCAACGTTTTCTATTGCTCCGGGAACCATTGCTTTCATAGAAAACTCATGAATTGACTCGCGAATAAGACGCAGTGTTGGAAAACCAACTTTCGCAGTCATCTTT
>JAYUWA010000664.1:0-2753 GCA_043753795.1 Bacteroidota bacterium
TTCATCTCAAATAAAATGCTCTTTTTCAGAGCATTTTATTTGAGATGATATGGACATACGAAAACTAGTCATTCAGGAGGAAACTTTTCGGTTATGAAGCAACGAAAGTGAATCAGTGTGATTTGCTGATGCATTATTGAATTTTTCAAACATTACGAACACATGAAACAAACCACAGTAATTCATAACCAAAAAACTAATACTTGAATTCCGTAACTCCTAACCTTTAAATCATCTCAAATAAAATGCTCTTTTCAGAGCATTTTATTTGAGATGATATGGACATACGAAAACTAGTCATTCAGGAGGAAACTTTTCGGTTATGAAGGAACATAAGTGAATCAATGTGATCAGACACACGAAAATTTATCATTCATGAGGAAACCTATGTTAATGAAGCTTTGAAAGTGAATTAATGTAAAATATTATCAATACACGAAACAAACGACCAAGCTTTATAACCAAAAAGTTTCCTCCTGAATGACGGAATTCGCTTAGTGATTATCATCGTTAAAAAATGCTCTGAAAAAGAGCATTTTTTAACGATGATAAATAAACATCCGTCATCCCATTTTCACTAACATTACAATTAAATTTACTCACAGAAATGAGCTTACCACCCCTCATCAGCACCGACAATTCCCTCCTCCAACTAAACACCATCCATTCAGTACTAAAAGAATCCTATTGGGCTAAAAATATTCCATTAGAAATTCTCAAACGATCGATCGACAATTCATTATGTTTTGGTGTTTACATTGAAAAAGATCAAATTGGCTTCTGTAGGGTTATTACAGACAAAGCAACTTTCGCTTATCTTGCCGATGTTTTCATCACCGATGAACACAAAGGCAAAGGTTATTCAAAGCAACTAATGAACGAAGTAATGGGGCATCCGGAGTTACAAGGGCTTCGGAAATTTCTACTTGGAACTGCTGATGCACATGAGCTTTACAAGAAGTATGGCTTCAAAGAACTGGCAATGCCTGAACGCATGATGGAGATTTCGGTCAAGGACATTTATATTTGAATAGATGGTTTACTATTTCTGGATGTTACATTATGCAATTATTAAAAAAAGGTATAGACAAAGGCATAGAAACCTGTCAGCAAGTGCTGATGGATTAGCTTTTATGTGCTTATTATTCTTGATGCTGTTCCTCATAATCGTATTTACAGATAGGGAAATGTTATGGAAATTACTAATAAACAGAAGAACGTTAGGCTCATTTGCAAAAGCAATATTTTTACTTTTAACAGTGTTCTTTATCTTTTTCATCCCAATCTCTCTAAAAAAACATAAAATTAAAACAGTTAGGAAAGTAATAGATAAAACAAGAAATTTGAATAGTGTCCATTCAGCATTTTATGTTGGACTTTACATAACTCTGTTTACATTGGCTTTAATATTAATGGCAATTTCACGAACTCCTATATAAGTATAGAAACATTTTATGAAGAAAATAAATCTTACTACACAGATCATCATCGGACTGGTCCTTGGAATTATTATAGGCGGATGGTATCGCGAAACCTGGCCGGATCCTGCCAATATAGAACCATTTGCTGAGAATATGCATTTGTTGAGTGACATATTCTTACGCTTGATAAAAATGATCATTGCGCCGTTGGTATTTTCACTCTTGCTAACTGGCATTGCAAAGGTTGGCGACTTCAATACAGTCGGAAGAATCGGATTAAAAACGATGGTCTATTTTACAGCAGCGACCATCACTGCTTTGGTACTCGGACTTGTTATCGTAAACATTTTTGAACCGGGGAAAGCATTGCAAATGACAGAAGTTACTTCAACTGTTGTTCAGGCAAAAGAATTCAATGGAAAAGTTTTCATCGAGCATATTTTTCCGGAAAGCATTGTAGATGTAATGGCAAGAAACCAAATTTTACCTATTATAATCTTCGTGCTTTTCTTCGGAATGGCGGTGGCATCCTTAAATGAAAAAGGAAAGATCATAGTTGATTTTTTTGATGCACTTTCGCATGCCATGTTGAAGGTAACTGGATATGACATGAAGTTTGCGCCATACGCTGTCTTTGGCAGCATGACTGCAATCATTGCAACAAAAGGAATCGGAATACTAGCAGGCTATGTCCAGATAATTCTCTGTTTCTTTGGAGGATTATTATTTTTCATCTTTGGCATTCTGATGGTGCTCTGTTACATTTTGAAAATTGATTTCAAAAAATTATTCAATCACGTAAAAGAACCTATGCTGCTTGCCTTCAGCACAGCGAGCAGCGAAGCAGCAATGCCGAAGACGATCTTAGGACTTGAACGCTTCGGTTGTCCTCCGCGTATAGTGAGTTTTGTTTTGCCACTTGGATATTCTTTCAACCTTGACGGTTCAATTATGTACATGACCTTTGCAACAATGGCGATCGCACAAGCCTATGGCATTGAGTTATCAATGTCACAGCAGGTCACAATGATGCTGATCTTGCTTGTGACCAGTAAAGGGATGGCCGGTGTACCGCGCGCTTCGCTAGTTGTAATAGCAGGAATGCTACAAACATTTTCAATTCCTCAGGAAGGGCTTGCATTATTACTCGCCATCGACTGGCTTCTGGATATGGGTAGATCAGCAACGAATGTAATCGGTAATGCTGTAGCGACGGCGGTGGTTTCGAAGTGGGAAAAGGAATAGCGTTACTTCAAAGTTCAAAGTTCAAAGTTCAAAGTTGCTTCGTCGGCACCTACGAAGCAACTTTGAACTTTGAACTTTGAACTTTGA
>JAYUWA010000665.1:0-8422 GCA_043753795.1 Bacteroidota bacterium
TGTTGGGGTGTAGTCTGCAGACTACACCCCAACAGATTTAGCCTGCAGACTACACTTCAACAGATTTATAAAAGTCTATTCCAATTCAACATTCCTCTATATCGTGGAAACTTTACAAATTCAAAAAAATGAAATATATAAGTATATCGAACACCACTCGAAATACTGTTCGGAAATAAAAAATGCAATTTAATATCTGTAAATATTTTAACAGCACTCCACCTTTTAGGTTCCGGAATTGCAAATTCCTAATTCAAAAAGTGTAAATACGTAACACGCTAGGCGGAATGTTTAGCGGAAATAAGAAACACTCTTCGGAATTAGGAAGCAATCAAGCGACATTCCGCCGGGGCATTGGTGATCTGTTTGCTTAAAAGTTCGTATTGAAAAATCAGTAACAATTCTTATCCATATTAAAAAATCCTCCCATTGTGTTCTTGTTTTAAAACTAAGTGAATCTTAGAGTTAAAATAAATAGATTTCATTATAAGCTGTATAATAAATTCACCCGCATCTATTGGTTGTAAACCACTACCGCTCCACCCTACATTTGCCAAATGATTCTCCGGCAAACATTACTCTTCCTTTTATTCATCATCCAGTTCACCAAACTGAATGCACAAGGATTAAATTCCTCTGCAAGGACTATGGCATTGTCAAGTAGCAACGTCGCTATGAATACTACTTACAACTCCAACGAAAACATTGCCTCACTCGTCAATTCACAATTCAACGGCTTCAGTGTTTCGCATCAACTCAATTATTTTGTTAAAGAATTAAGCGTTTCAACAATTCAGTTCTCGCATTCGATTAAGAACAATTCCTGCATTGAAGGGTTACTGGATTATTCGGGAGACAAAAATTTCAGCGAATTGAATTTTCAAATAGGATACGGAAAGAAACTCGGTGAAAAGATCAATGGCGGAATCAAACTGAATTACAATCAGCTTCAGTATTCTGATCAGTCGTACAAAAAGCTTCCGGCTATAACAGCAACGATCTGCCTTTTTGCAAAGGCAAATAATAAAATCCATTTCGGGTGTATGATCTTTAATCCTACACGAACTAAAATAACAAGTGAACAAAATTTACCGGCAATAGTCATCGGTGGACTCTCTTATTTGCCAATCGATAAGGTTAAGGTTGGATTGATCGCAATACAGGAGAGCGGAATACCGATGAACTATTGCATTGGTATTGAATATCTGCTGCTCAAAGAAATTGAATTGCGGTTTTCGTATAAGAATAATGAGAATGTTTTATCAGGTGGCTTCAGTCTGATCATGAAAAAATTCCAGCTTGAATTGGGCTTCAGGTCCCAATCACCTGTAGGAAATTCTTCAGCTATGACACTTCTAATTCCGATCAAATGAAAACTACTTTACTTCTGTTTTTCATTTTACTTATTTCTTCACTACTGTTGGCACAAAGTCCGACCGACATACTTACAGAATCAAACGATAATTTCCTTAAAGAGGAACAATCTGAAGTCGATGATGAAATTCCACATGAGCTGCAAAAAGTGATGGAACATCCGATCAATATCAACTCGCCGGAAATTCAGGATCTGGTTTCACTGAATCTGATCACACCAAAACAATTCGAAGCTTTACTGGAACACTCCCGAAAATTCGGAAAACTGATTGCACTTCAGGAATTACAGGTCATCGATGAATTTGATCCTGTCACCATACGATCTATTTTGCCATATATAGAAATCACCGGAAGAACTGCAGCGGATGAAGAGTCCCACTCTTTTACTTTTCGTTTTCAGCAACAGGTAAAAGACTACATCCCTGCAGACTTCCAAGGTGATCCAAACAAAATTACTTTGAAGTATCGCGGTAACTTCAATGGAAATATCTCATGCGCTTTGCTTGCAGAAAAAGATCCGGGTGAGAAAATAATTTTCGGTTCAGGTAAAGCAGGATTCGATTTCTATTCGTTCTATACGCAGATCAAACTTTCAGGAAGATTGAACAAGTTAATTCTCGGCGATTATTCTGTTTCTTATGGACAAGGTCTAACAGCTTGGTCAGGTCCCGGATTTTCTTCGAATGAAAATATTATCAGCATCTGTAAATCCGGTCGTGGAATCAGTCCCTCTACATCTACTGATGAAAACCGTTATCTCCGTGGATTTGCTCTGGAAGGGAAATGGAAGAAATTCATCTGGAGCGTTTGGCTTTCGTCGCATAAGATCGATGGGAATGTTGAACTGGATACAATATCAGGAGAAGAATACATTCGTTCATTGCTGACTTCCGGTTATCATCGTTCGCAGAGTGAGAGTTCAGGTTATAACGTTTGCAGAGAAACGTATTCCGGTGTAAATATTAAATCAGAAATTAAAGGTTGGAAAATTGGATCGACTACTACCTATCAAAATTTCAGCATTCCAATAATAAAGACTGAACAGAGATATAACCTTTACGATTTCCGAGGAACAACCAACTTCAATACCGGTATTGATTACAGTAAAAACATTATGAATCTTTTGATCTTTGGGGAAGTGAGCACATGTTCCAATTTATCACTGGCGTATCTGAATGGAATTCTGATCAGCGCCGGAAAAAATCTGGGTATTAGCATTGTGCATCACAACTACGACAAACAATATCATTCCCTGAAATCGAATTCTTTTGGAAGTAATACAAATCCGGCAAATGAAAACGGAATTTATTTCGGAATGAGTCTGAAATTAAACCGGGCGATTGCTATTACTACTTACATCAACAAAGACGAATATCCATATTTGAAATTCAGAGCAGACGTACCTACTTCCGCAACTGTTAAAGGAGTTTTTGTTACATACACTCCAAATAAAAAACTTACTCTATCACTCCGATATAGAAACAAAGTCCGGGAACAAAATAATGCTGCAGAGTATGACGGCGTAAGAAACATGAATGAATTAAAGATTCAGAATGTTCGTTTATCTGTTTCATTTGTAGCAAATGATTCCTGGGACTATAGGTCAAAACTGGAAATTGGAATCAAATCGTTGAATGAGAAAAAAACAGCTAACGGAAACATGATCTGTCAGGATGTTTTTTTTCATCCACCGAAAAAGAAGATCAGTTTGAATTTCAGATATGCTGTTTACTACTCCCCGGATTTTGATCTACGGTTCTATGAATATGAGAATGATCTGCCGGGAGCATTTTCAATTCCATTCTACTATGGAAGCGGATCGAAATTCTATGTAAACCTAAACTACAAGATCAGAAATGTAACTTTCAGTACAAAATTTGCGCGAACCTGGACGACCTACGAAGACAACCTGACTAATTCTACAAGTATAATTGATGATGTAAAACTGCAAGTAAAACTCAATCTGTAAAAGTTAATCCCGCGGTAGCAAGTTGATTCCAGAATTCAGGATAAGATTTCGACACCACATCAATATTGTCAAATGAAATTGAATTCAACACTGTAGCTAAAGGTGCAAAAGCCATTGCAATCCGATGATCGTTGTGTGTTTCAATAATCCCCGGTTGTTTGAATAACACTTTTGGTCGAATCTCCAAAATATCATCTTGAATGATCACATCAACTCCACATTTACCCAATTCAGATTGAAGCACCTGAAGTCTGTCAGATTCTTTAATGCGTAATGAACCAACTCCTGAAAACTTCCCATTGACACCTTTCGCAGCACATAGAACAGCCATTGTCATTACAAGATCCGGATATGAACTGAAATCAAATTCAAATTCTGAAATTGATTCAGATAATTTTCTGTATTCCGATGAAATAATAATTTTCTCTGATTCGTATTTTGTCGTAACACCAAATGAACTCATCATGCTGGCGATTATAATATCGCCCTGAAATGAATTTTGGTGTAATCCATTTAACACAAACTCAGTTCCCGGATTTAAAGCACATAAAGAATACCAATAGGAAGCTGAGCTCCAGTCATTCTCAACGATGTAGTTTTTCGGATTGTAAATCTTCGGTGAAACAATAATTCTATTTCCCTCCTTCTGAACTTCTGCTCCAAAATACCGCATCATTTCAATCGTCAGATCAAGATACGATTGAGAAGTTTGCTTGCCGCTTAGTTCAATAGTCAAACCATTCTTCAATACCGGACCGATCATTAATAGCGAAGAAACAAACTGCGAGCTTAAATTACTGTCGATGGTAACATGTCCGCCTTCAAGTTGCTTGCCACATATTTTCAATGGCGGGAATCCTGAAGTTCCTAAATAGTCAATTTCAGCGCCTAAAGTTCTTAACGCATCGACCAACGGACCAATCGGTCTTTGCTGCATTCTCTCGCTTCCCGTTAAAACAAATGTTCCCGATTGAATAGAAAGGTAAGCGACAAGAAAGCGAAATGCCGTTCCGGCATCATTGGCATTCAGCTCCTGATTCGGAGAAATTAAAGCGTTAAGCAAAACTTGCGTATCAGTTGATGTCGATAGGTTCTCAATCTCAAAGTGCTCTTTACAAAGTGCACGAATGATCAACGCCCTGTTGGAAATACTTTTAGAAGGCGTCAATGCAACTTCGCAATTCTTTATCGGTCCCGAAGAAACTAATCGAAAAGCCATACTACTCAGTCAGGATACTTTTTGTAAACGCAACTGCTTCTTCTATGAGTTGATGTTCAGGGAAAAACATTCCGGCTCCAACTCCAATATCTTTCAACAGATAAAATCCAACTTTTCCATTTTCATTTTTCTTATCAGAATTCAGGAATTCATCCAGTTCATTTTCATTAATAGAATAAATGAATTTTCCATAATGTTTAACAAGAAAATCAATGACTGTCGTTAATTTATCAGTTGGAAATCCAGCGAGCTTAGACGACAAGAATAATTCACCGATCATTCCCAATGCAACTGCATTTCCGTGAAGTAATTTATTCTCTTGCGATTTCATAGAAGAACTTTCGTAAGCATGTCCGAGCGTATGTCCGAAGTTCAAACTTTTTCGAATTCCACTTTCCTTGAAATCTTCGTCTGTGATCAGTTTCTTGATCTCAACAGATTGAAGAATGATGTCATCAATATCTGAAACAGATTTAAAATCGGAAAGTTGAGAAATTGTATTCCAGTATTCTGCGTCACCGATCAATGAATGTTTGATCACCTCAGCAAAACCTGCATGAAATTCTTCTTCAGCTAATGTTGCGAGAAAATCAGAATCAATAAATACTGCTTGCGGTGAAGAGAATACACCGACTGAATTTTTTGCTCCACTAAGATTTACGCCAGTCTTGCCACCGATCGATGCATCTACCATTGCCATCAAAGTCGTTGGAACATTTATAAAATCAATTCCTCGTTTGTAGATAGAGGCAACAAATCCGCCGATATCACTAACTACACCACCACCGAGATTGATCAGTAAAGCTTTTCTGTCTGCACCTTCAACTAACAAAGATTTACATACATCGCTGACGGTGTCGAATGTTTTTTCAGATTCACCGGCATGGATTATAAGTAAACCGGCACTTTCCAATTCAGAAAACTCAACAAAAGCCGGTAAGCAATGGATTTCGGTGTTTTCATCACAGAGAATAAATACAGAAGAGTATTTATTCGCCAGAATCATTCTTTGAATGTTTGCGAGAGATTCCTGCCCGAAATAAATTGAATCCAGATTTGCTGTTGTTGTTTGCATTTTATTTTGCCTTATCGGCTTCTTTGAGATTCATTATCTCGGTTTGATGTCGGATTGATTCCTCATGAATCAATTCGAGTAATTTCACTATGAATTCAGGACTGAGTTCTTTCATTTCACCTGACTGTCCTCTTGTCTTCAGTATTTCATTCCATCGTTCAACTTGAAAGATGGTCATATTATTTTCTTTCTTGTACTGACCGATCTCTCTTGCAATAGCCATGCGTTCGGCCATCATCACAAGTATTCTTTCGTCAATGGAATTTATTCTGTCACGCAATTCATCCAGCAAATTCAAAAACATAACATCATCAACCGATGACTGACGAACAACCAAATTCGAAAGTAATTCACCAAGTGCCTGCGGAGTGAGTTGTTGTTCCTTGTCGCTTTGTGCTTTATCCGGATCGATATGTGTTTCAATCATCAATCCGTCATAATTCAAATCTAATGCGATCTGAGAAAGCGAAGGTATCAATGAACGAACTCCTGCAATATGACTCGGGTCACAGATGATAGGCAGATCAGGAAATCTCCGCTTTAATTCAATTGGAATCTGCCAGTTTGGTGCATTGCGATATTTACTTTTTGAGAATGTAGAAAATCCGCGATGAATTGCCATTACATTATTTATTCCTGAACGATTCAATCTTTCAAATGCGCCGATCCATAATTCAAGTTCCGGATTGATCGGATTTTTCACCATGACAGGAATATCAACTCCACGAAGAGCATCAGCAATTTCTTGAACCAAGAACGGATTCACAGTTGTTCTTGCACCGATCCATAGTACATCGATCTTTTCTTTCAGCGCTTCTTCAACATGCTTTGGATTTGCAACTTCTACAGTTACCGGTAAATTATTTTCTAGGCCGGCATTTTTCAACCACCGCAAACCTTCTGTACCAATTCCCTGAAAAGAATCCGGACGCGTTCTGGGTTTCCAGATCCCGCCACGAAGAAGTTGAATATTTAATTTGCTTAATTCCTTCGCAGTTGCTGCGATCTGTTCTTCCGATTCTACACCACATGGACCTGCAATGATAATTGGTCTGCTCAAGGCAAATGGCCATTTGTCGATTGATGTAGAATTAATTTGTGCTGGAACCATAACTTTTGCAAAGATACTATCAATTACACAACGCTTTACAGATAATTAATAACGAATAACTAACCCGTTGTTCGCCCTTCGACTTCGCTCAGGGACCGCCATTCGACTTCGCTCGGGGACCGTCTTATAAGTGGTAATGTGTGAATTTTTTGCGAAGAAAATTTAACTTCAATTTTAAGGGAATATTCTTCGCAAAAAATTCACACATATCTGCCCAAAACCACCGGTCCCTGAGCGAAGTCGAAGGGCGAAGTCGAGGGGCAATAATTTCGAACAACGGGTTAATTAATAACAAATAATGGGGTCTTTGAAGACTTTCCCGCTTTAATGTAAAGTGGTTAGATGTCAAACAAATACCTTGAATATTAGTTCAAAATCAGGAAAAATTCTGTTTTGGTTGCCTTGACCTTTGGAGGTTAATGATTAGGTTTGCAGTTATTCTATGAGAGACCATCTTATTTCCTTCGACGATACAAAAGTTGCTTTTAGTTCAAAATCTGATGCCGATCTGAATCGCGCATACGCACTTTTTAAAATGATCAGCTATAACTGGCTGGTGAAGATCAGTCCGCCGTTTGTGAATTTCGCATTATGGGCACATCTTCCGGTGAAAGGATTGATCAAAGCAACGATCTTCAAACATTTCTGTGGTGGCGAAACGATTCAGGATTGTCAGAAGACGATTGATACTTTGGGAAGATATAATATCGGTACAATTTTAGATTATTCCGTCGAAGGAAAAGAGTCGGAAGAAGATTTTCAGAATGCGCTTGATGAAACTCTTGAAACCATCAAGCGCGCAAAGGGCGATAAAAATATTCCCTTCTCTGTTTTCAAACCAACTGCATTTGCGCATATGGCATTGCTTGAAAAAAAGAATGCCGGATTTGAATTGAATGCAAAAGAAAAACTTGAGTACGATAAATTCTTAGACAGAATCTACAAGATTTGTCAGGCAGGACATGATAACAATGTTCCAATTTTTATCGATGCTGAACACAGCTGGACACAAGATGTTTTCGATGAAGTTGTAAGAGAGATGATGAAGAGTTTCAATAAAGAACGTGTTATCATCTACAATACACTTCAGATGTACCGTACTGATCGTGTCACTTTCATGAAAGATTCGATTGCGCATGCAAAAGAAAATAATTACAAACCCGGCTTCAAAATAGTTCGTGGAGCGTACATGGAGATCGAACGCGAACGTGCGATGAAATTAAATTACCGTTCACCGATCCAGCCTGACAAGCAATCTGCCGACAACGATTATAATACAGCGTTAAAGATCGCTTTAGATAATGTCGACATGCTTGCATTTTGCTGTGCAACTCACAACGAACAAAGCACATTGAATCTGGTTGAATGGATGAATGAAAAAAATATTCCGGTGAATCATCCGCACATATGGTTTTCTCAGCTTTATGGAATGAGTGATCATATCAGTTTTAATCTGGCGAGTAAAGGTTATAATGTTTGCAAGTATGTGCCGTATGGTCCAGTAAATTCTGTTCTTCCCTACTTAATTCGTCGTGCGCAGGAAAATACTTCTGTTAAAGGGCAAACGGGGAGGGAACTTTCGTTGATAATGCTAGAGAAGAAGCGGAGGAAAAAATAATTAATACTAGTAACTAATAAATAATTACTAACCCGTTGTTCGAAATTATTGCCCCT
>JAYUWA010000666.1:0-2745 GCA_043753795.1 Bacteroidota bacterium
TTGAACCTTGAACCTTGAACTTTGAACTTAAACCAAAAAAAAAGGGATCACCAAAGTGATCCCCTCTTATTATTGACCCTAACCCTAATTAACGTACAATAATAAGTTTGCCTTTAATATTTTCAGTATTCGAAGATAGGGAATAGAAATAAATTCCGCTACTCAATAAATTACCGTTTTTGTCATCGCCTACCCAATTATAGTAATGCGTGCCTATCGTCTGTTCTTCATTGATCAATGTATTGACCAATCGGCCTGAGTTGTCAAAGATAGTAAGATTTATGTTTGAATTTCCAACAACTTTATAAGTAAATATTGTATTTGCTGATAACGGATTTGGTGAATTTATAATTCCTAATTTATTGGAAGGTAGCGAATTAACTCCGGCTGAAATCCCGGTTGTGATCCCAAAGAATGGTGATCCATCTGAATTGTATGGCTCGGCAACTCCGGTGGAAAGTTCAAGATAAATGGTATTTCCATCATCACCTAAACCTGTCAAAGTACCTGTTTCGTCCCTGAAAATTAAGGCCATTCTTAGCATTTCCGGGCCTGTTACCGGACCATTTGGTGCTGTACTGTAATATGGAACAGGGTCAATTGTGATCGTCCAGGTTGTCCCTGCTAGACTTACCATCTCACCAATTCCATCGTCAACACCCCAATTTCCTACTGTATAGTTCCAACAAGTGGTATCTAAAGGCCCTGCCATGTCATTGCCACCGGAATGCATATAGACCTTTGTAGCAGTTTGTAAGTTTGATACTCCGGAATTCGAATTATAAGTGATCGTCAGGTCATATTGAGCGTTCACACCGACTGTTAAGAGTAAAAGAAATACAGATAAGAGTAGTTGTTTTTTCATTATTACAAATGTTGAAAAAAAAGTTGAGAATTCCTACTTATCAATCATGAAGTTTTTATTTCCTATCAACATTGCTACTGTTGAAATCAATTTTCATGTTGATGTGGATATTGATGCATAAGAAATACCTTCCGCCATGGAAAAACCTACACAAGCTATCAGTAAAGGAGCATTGCCGACTCTGGTGACCGTCTTCTTCTTCTGGGGATTCGTTGCTGCATCTAACGGCATCTTTATTCCTTTCTGCAAAACACATTTCAATCTCGACCAGTTTCAATCGCAGTTGCTTGATACATCTTTCTATGGAGCTTACTTCTTTGGCTCACTGATCTTGTATTTGATGTCTGCTTTCTCCGGCGTTGATATTTTGAACAGGATTGGATATAAAAATGGAATCATCATCGGACTATCCATGTCTGTCGTCGGCGCATTCTCGCTGGCCTTTGTTGCTTCAGGAACAACAGCAACCTTCGGAATGGTATTAGCTTGTTTCTTCATCATTGCTCTCGGATTCTCTCTGCAACAAACCGCCGCTCAACCATTTGTTATCGCTCTCGGTGATCAGTCCACTGGAGCTCACCGATTGAATCTTGCCGGAAGTATCAATTCATTCGGAACTTTACTTGGACCGCTTGTAGTTCATATTATTCTCTTCGGTGCATTAACAAATACTGCATCAGCTACTCTTTCATCAATACAAACTTTATATCTGATACTGGGAGGCTTGTTCTTTTTAGTTGCTTTCTTCTTTCTTGTCAGCAAACGACTTCCTACTATTAAGATGGAAGAGCATGTTGAAAATAGCAGCAAAGCAATGAGTGTGCTTTTTATGATTGCAATCCCAACGATAGTGCTTCTGTTTTTCAATACGATGTTTGACGAACACGGCAAGGTCTATCTGGTTCTGGGTTCATTGATAATTATCTTAGGCTTGTTGTTCTATGCATTATTCGCAGCTCAAAAAAATAAAGAGGGATGGGGAGCCATGCAATATCCGCAACTGGTATTGGGAATGATTGCCATTTTTGTCTATGTAGGAATGGAAGTAACAGTTCAAAGCAATATGGGCGCACTACTTCGTCAACCGGAATTCGGCGGACTCGACGAAAAATATATTTCTCAATTTATCTCACTCTACTGGGGAAGTTTGATGGTAGGACGATGGACAGGCGCCATATCAGTTTTTAATCTGGAAAAAAGTTCGAAACAAATGCTAACTGTGATAGTTCCCTTAGTAGCATTTGCAATCATCCTGCTCGTTAATCATCTTCGGGGAAATGAAATTGAAAATTTATACGTCTATGTAATCTGTATTCTTGTTTTGATCGGCGCTTTCTTTTATGCAAATGAACGTCCTGCGAAAATGCTTTTCACAGTTTCGTGCTTCGGATTGGTTGCAATGTTAATTGGACTGCTTACTACAGGTCAGATCAGTACTTTTGCATTTATCAGTGGCGGATTAGCTTGCTCGGTAATGTGGCCATGTATTTTTGCTCTCGCAATTTCAGGACTAGGAAAATATACAAGTCAGGGATCTGCATTTTTAATCATGATGATCTTAGGTGGTGCAATTATTCCACCGGCACAAGGAGTGATTTGCGATTTCGATAAATTTTCGTCCGGGGGAATTGCAGGAATGAGCTTTACACATTTCTCCTACATCGTTCCACTACTCTGCTTCGCTTATATGGTGTGGCATTCACTTAAAACAAAAGGTGTACTTAAATCGCAAGGGTTGGACTTTGATAAACAGGGTTCGGGACATTGATTGGTGGAGTCAGGTAAAAGGTTTGCGGGTTAAATGTAAGAAGCCTGTTAACCTACTAACAACACACTTTACAGAATTCTATCAATGAAGTCAAGAAAAAAAAATCAGTGAA
>JAYUWA010000667.1:0-2738 GCA_043753795.1 Bacteroidota bacterium
CACTCGACCATGTATCATCTTCGGCAGTTGGATCAGTGTAAAATTCTTTACTGACTTTTGCTGTAGCAACAACAGCAGATTCTTTTCCACTATGATAAAAAAGTACATCGTCGCCTTTTTTCATTCCTCGCAAATGATTGCGCGCAGCATAATTTCTCACACCATCCCAACTAACAGTTTTGTCTTTCAACAATTCATTCCATCCGTATTCATCAGGATCAGATTTTATTAGCCAGGGCATTTCAGTGAAGTATCTTAAACACCAACTCCTTTAACAACTCCCCATCATTTGTCTGAGCGCTGCTGATTCCTTTTGTACGAATGTCAAATTCACGAATGAAACTGATATTTCGGATGCAGGTGTCAAGTGAGTAGGCGCGGGCTGCTGTTTCATAATCCTTGATAAAATATGGATGTACACCTAAAGCTGCAGCAGGTGTTTCTCCTGAGCGATGATCGACTTGATGAAACTGAAGTACCTTGAGGAAATAATTATAGAGTTGGGATGTAGTTAAGACAGTCGGATTACTTTTTGTATTTGCAGCAAAATAATTGATGATCTGATTGGCTTTAAAAATATTTCTTTTTCCTAAAGCACTTTGTAATTCAAAAATATTAAACTCTTTACTGATGCCAATATTTTCTTCCACCATAACAGGTGTGATCTCATCACCGGCTTTCAAGCTTAGCACAAGTTTGCTGATCTCATTGGCGATCTTTGAAAGATCATTGCCAAGATATTCAGCCATCATTTTCATTGCATTGGGTGCAATTCTGAATCCTTGAGAAAGTACATAGCCATTTATCCAATCCGGTAATTGATTGTCATAAAGTTTTTTGGATTCAAAAAGTAATGCATTCTTATCGATCGTCTTGGCAAGTTTTGTTCGCTTATCAAGTGTCTTATATTTAAAACAGAAAACAAGAATTGTAGATTGTGTCGGCTTAAGGATATATTCAAGGAGAGGATCTTTTGCATCTTTATCCTTGCCCTTATCTTTCTCTTTGTCCTTTTCTTTACTGATCAGACTTTTCATGTCTTGAGCTTCCTTTACAATAACGACTTGATGAGTCGACATCATAGGGTATCTCTTTGCATAGGAAATCAATGTCGGTGCATCGACATCTTTACCATATAAAACAGTCTGATTGAATTCCTTTTCGCTTTCGCTCAGAACATTTTTTTCAATAAAGTCAGAAATCAGGTCAATGTAAAAAGGTTCTTCCCCCTGCAAAAAATATACAGGACGAAAGATCTTTTTCTTTAGTTCATTGATAATTTGATCGGTACTCATTGATCGGTTTTACTTTTCTTTATTTAAAAGCGGAGGTGTTTAACTGTAAGTCCGTTATTCTTCAATTCATTCAAAGAGTCGATACCGATCACTATATGATTGTTAACATACGACTCAGTAACTTTCTTATCACTATCTGCTGTTTTCACGCCGGTAGAGATCATTGGCTGATCTGATACTAATAACAATGCGCCAGTAGGGATCTTGTTATGAAATCCGGCAACGAAGATCGTCGCTGTTTCCATATCGATAGCCATCGACCGTGTGCTTTCCAGATATTTTTTAAATTCTTTATCATGTTCCCAGACCCGACGATTTGTAGTGAAAACCGTTCCTGTCCAATAATCCATATCATGGTTTCTGATCGTCGTTGACACAGCTTTCTGCAGATTGAAGGCCGGAAGTGCAGGAACTTCAGGTGGGAAATAGTCATTGGAAGTTCCTTCGCCACGGATGGCAGCGATAGGAAGTATCAGATCGCCGACTGCATTTTTCTTTTTCAGCCCACCGCATTTGCCTAAAAACAAAGCTGCCTTAGGTTGAATTGCAGATAAAAGATCCATGATCAAAGCCGCATTCGGGCTACCGATTCCAAAGTTGATGATCGTGATGCCATTACAGGTCGCATTCGGCATTGGCTTGTCTAACCCGTTGATAGGCACATCATTCCATTCCGAAAACAGTTTAACATAATGATGAAAATTGGTCAATAATATATAATCACCAAAATCTCCTAAGGCCGTTCCAGTGTATCTTGGAAGCCAATTGTCAACTATGTCTTTTTTGTTATTCATAAATTTATATTTGTAAAAAAAATCATTGGAGCTACCCCGACTACATTTTCCTGAGTATGACTTTAAACTTCAGCGATCGTCAGATGAGCGACAAAGTTTAAAAATTTTTGATATAATCCGTAAAAAATATGTGAGCCTGACTCCTGAGGAATGGGTTCGCCAGCATCTTTTACATTTTCTTGTGAATGAACGGAAGTTTCCTCAATCTTTAGTCAGTGTTGAAAAAAAGTTGCTAATAAACCAACTTAAAAAACGAACAGATGTTGTAATCTATTCATCCTCACTGAAACCTATCCTTTTAGCAGAGTGTAAGGCCCCGAAAATAAAATTAACCCAAACCGTTTTTGACCAGGCTGCACGATATAATATGACGCTAAATGTCGCTTACTTTTTAATTACCAACGGATTGGAATCTTTTATCTGCAAAATCGACCATTCAACTCAATCTTATGCATTTTTAAAGGATATTCCGAGTTATGAGGAGCTTAAGTTGGCTGAGGAAAAATAGGTTGGCATGTTTGCAGGTTAGTAGGTTACCCGCTGTTCGAAATTATCGCCCCTCGACTTCGCTCGGGGACCGTCTTATAAGTGGTAATGTGTGAATTTTTTGCGAATAAAATTTACCTTCAATTTTAAGGGAATTTTCTTC
>JAYUWA010000668.1:0-2732 GCA_043753795.1 Bacteroidota bacterium
CAAAGGTAAAATAGTATTTACCTTTGACCCTTGACCTTTGACCTGATATGAATTACTTACTCTGAAACAACTCCATCACCTCATTACTGATCCCTGTAGTCGCATAACCACCATCATGATATAGATTCTGCATCGTCACCATTCTGGTTAGATCGCTGAATAAAGAAACGCAGTAATCTGCGCAGGCATCTGCACTTGCATTGCCTAGCGGTGAAAGTGAATCTGCAAAATTGTAGAAGTCTTCAAAGCCTTTTATACCGGAACCGGCGGTTGTCTTTGTGGGTGATTGTGAAATTGTATTGACACGAACTTTTTTAGCTTTGCCATAATGATAACCAAAACTTCTTGAGATTGATTCCAGCATAGCTTTTATGTCTGCCATGTCTGTATAAAAAGGATAGGTCCTCTGAGCAGCAATGTAAGTTAGAGCAACAACACTTCCCCATTCGTTTATTGCATCCATTTTCATTGCTACACTTAACATTTTGTGTAATGACAATGCTGATACGTCAATACCTTTCTGGTAATAATCGTAGTTACTTTCGACGTATGAAATATTTTTGCGGATGTTAACAGACATTCCGATTGAATGCAGAACAAAATCAACTTTTCCACCCATGATATCCATAGATTTGGAATACAGGTTAGTCAGATCCTCAATAGATGTTGCGTCTGCAGGAACGATCTCTGATTTTGTTTCATCAGCCAGCTTTTTAATTTCGCCCATTCGCATGGCTATTGGTGCGTTAGTAAGCACGATCTGTGCTCCTTCCTGATGACAACGTTGTGCAACTTTCCAGGCGATAGAATTAGAGTCTAATGCTCCACTGATGATCCCGCGTTTGCCTTTTAAAAGATTGTTTGACATAGTTATTTTGTTTGCGACAAATATAGTCAAATTTAATTTCCTAAAAGTTCTTTAGCATTTTGCATAGCAATAGCAGTAGGTTTGTCTCCGCTAAGCATTCGCGCTACTTCCACGATCCGTTCTTCAGAACTCAACCTTGATACTTTTGTAAATGTGCGTTTGCCAATTACTTCTTTGTACACAAAAAAGTGAACGTCGCCTCTACTTGCTATCTGTGGTAAATGGGTTATAGCTAAGAGCTGTAGTGATGCTGAAAGATCGTTCATAACATTTCCGATCTTGTAAGCTGTTTCGCCGCTGACACCGGTATCTATTTCATCGAATACTACTGTTGGAAGATCAATTAGTTTTGCAACAATTGCTTTCAGGCAAAGCATCAACCGGCTTAATTCACCACCGGAAGCAACTTTACTGATCTCTGAATATGCGACTCCTTTGTTTGCAGAAAACAGGAATCGAATTACGTCTTTACCCGATAAGTTTAATTCGTTGTTTGTTAAAATCTCTTGTTCTATTTTGAGAATAGCATTGGGCATTCCCAATTCAGAAAGCATTTTTTTGACCTTGGTTTCTATTCCCGGAATCACCTTTGCACGTGCTGCTGAAATTTTATCTGCTTTCAACTGAAGTGCATTGAAGATCTTTTCTTTTTCTTTTTCCAATGCAGCAATCCTTTCATCCATTGAATTAATTCCTTCAAGCTTTTGTTCAAATTCATTTTTCAGAGTAATAAGTTCTTGTGTTGAATTTACTCTGTGTTTTTGTTCCAGCCTGTTTAGAATATTCAATCTGTCATTGACGATCTCCAATCGTTGTGGGTCTAATTGTACTTCGTCAGAAATATTTGAACTCTCCTGTGAAATATCTTTTAATTCTATCTGAACAGATTTTAATCTGACCGCAATAGCTTCCAGTTTAGAATTATACTTACTCAGTTGCTGAACGATCTGAATTGCACTAGAAATGGATGTCAGCAAGTCTGATTCGCCACCTGAAATTACCTCATCCAATTTAGAAAGACCGATCCGGATCTCTTCTGAATGCGACAATGTCTTCAATTCTTCATCGAGCTGCTCTTTGGTTTCACCGGATTCGAGTGCTGCTTCTTTCAGTTCTTTATATTGAAATGAAATGTAATCCTGTTCGGATTTTGATCTGGCTTCTTCGGATTTTAATTCTGTAAGCCGGATCAGATGTTTCTTGTATTCTAAAAACATCAATTTGTATGCTGATAAATCTGTATCAATGCCAGCAAATGAATCTACGACTGATAACTGGAATCCGGATTTGTTTAGTAACAGAGTTTCATGCTGAGAATGTATATCGACAAGAAAACTTCCAAGTTCTTTAAGTTGAGTTATGCTTACAGGAGTATCGTTAATGAATGCTCTCGATTTTCCTTCTTTTGAAATCTCCCTTCTTATGGTGACTTTTGACTCAAGATCCAGTTCATTGGAAGAAAAAAAGTCGTCTATGAATTTATTCTTCGAATCAAATTCCCCTTCAACTATACATTTTTTAGTTTTATCAAGAAGTGAATTTGAATCTGCTCTTTGTCCTAACAGTAAACCCAAAGCACCTAGTAAGATCGACTTACCGGCACCGGTTTCTCCTGTTATGATATTTAATTTATTTCCGAACTGTAAGTGTAGTTCGTCAATTAATGCATAATTTTTGACTGTGAGTGATGTCAACATATACGTTGAAAACTGATTAGAATATTTACGAAACTACTTCTTCATTCCACCCATGAAATTGGACATGTCCATGATCTGATAATCTGATGGAACTTTAAAAAGATCATCAGATAAATTATCATCGAGTTCAACTTTCGTGGCAACCATTTTATAGGTTTTACCATCGC
>JAYUWA010000669.1:0-2729 GCA_043753795.1 Bacteroidota bacterium
CATCATACTGATGACCTTTACACCGGCAAGCATTTCAACAATTGAATATGCTTTTCCTGAGAACGAACCTTTTTTCACAGTGAATGCGCCATCCATTTCAGGAAGACTCACCACATTTTCAGCAAGTCCTGCATCAAGTTTAATTGATACACGCGGAGCAATTGTTTTTCCTGCAAAAGATGCAGAGAGAACGATCACTTCAGCATTTTCAGCTTTTGCTGCAGCAGCAACTACACTTGAGTATGCTTGAGTATTCGAAGAATTTAATTTATCTCCGGAAGCATTCAACACTTTAGTTGCACCATACTGTCCTGCTTTTGCAAGTTCGTCGTTGCTGACATTTCCAATTGAAAGTGCAACCAATGGTTTACCAAGTTTTGATGCTATTGCAGATGCATAACTGATCGCTTCAAAAGCTGATTTACGAAATGTTCCTTCTGCGTTTTCTATATATACGAGTACTGACATAGTTTTTTCTTTAGTAATGGATCAGATAATTTTTTTCTCTTCACGAATGATGTCAAATAATTTCGAAGCATCATCAGCTGCGATCATTTTCACTGCGCTACGCGAAATTGGTTTGTCATAAGAAACCAGTTTTACTTTTTGTGCAACTTCGATCGGCTCAACAACAGTAAGTGGTTTAGTACGTGCCGACATGATACCACGCATGTTTGGTATTTTCCATTCAGCCATTCCTTCAGATGCACCGGCAACGAAAGGCATTGAAGTAGTGATCACTTCTTTCCCGCCTTCGATCTCTGAATCCAGAGTTGCAGTCATTCCATCTATCGTCAGACTTTTTGCAAAAAGGATACAAGGAATTTCTAAAAGTTCAGCGATCATTACCGGAACACTTGAACCATTGTGATCACTGCTTTCACGACCACAAAGGATCATATCGAATGAATTTTTTTTTGCATAGTCAGCAATTTGTTTTGCTACGAAAAAAGAATCTCTGGGAATTGCATTGATACGAACTGCGTCAGTTGCTCCGATAGCAAGAGCTTTACGGATCACAGAATCAGTAGAAGGATCACCAACATTGATGACAGTTACAGTTCCATTATTTGCTGTAGCAAGATCAACCGCTTTTGAAAGTGCAATCTCATCGTATGGATTAAGGATGAAAGTTACTCCTGCAGAAACGAATTCTTTATTGTCAGAAGTAAAATTTATTTTTGCCGTTGTATCCGGCACACTGGAAATACAAACTAATATTTTCATGTTGGTTTTGTTACTTTCAAATGATAAAGACCGATAATCTTCTGGGATTGGACTTTTCCAAGTCTTTTTTCCCGAAAATGTTTATCTTTCCTGAATAGTGGCGCGAAGATAAATAAATAAATTACCCGAAATTCATTAAAAACCATACATGTCTGTCAGATTGAATTTATTAGAAGCTTATTTAAAAGAAGATCCGTTCGATGAGTTCCTGAAATATGCTTTAGCATTGGAATACAAAAGTTTAGGTCGAACTGAGGAGGCTTATTTACACTTGAAATCATTGATTGAAGTCAGCCCGGAATACCTGGCCAGCTATTATATGGCCGGAAAATTTGCAGAAGAACTTCATTATCAGACCGAAGCGCTAAATTTGTATGAGACTGGCATTAAAAAAGCAATTGAACAAAAGAACGAACATACGTTAATAGAGCTTCGGACAGCCCTGAATCTCTCAAAAGATGAAATGACTGAGGATTAGCAGGAATTTTTACATTTGCAGTCCTTAATTAAAAGGTCAAAGGTCAAAGGTCAAAGGTCAAAGGTCAAAGGTCAATGGTCAATGGTCAAAGGTCAAAGGTCAATGGTCAATGGTCAATGGTCAAAGGTCAAAGGTCAAAGGTTAGAGGTTAGATTTCAAAGACCGAAGTTTAATGTGCAAAGTTTAAACATTAAACATTTTATATAAACAATCCGAATCGATAATTCATTATGAGAGAAATACAATTCCGCGAAGCATTACGTGAAGCAATGAATGAAGAGATGCGCAGAGATCCGCGTGTTTTTTTAATGGGTGAAGAAGTTGCCCAGTACAATGGTGCTTACAAAGTAAGTCAGGGAATGCTCGATGAGTTTGGCGAAAAGCGTATCATCGATACTCCGATTGCCGAACTTGGTTTTGCCGGTATTGGTGTTGGAGCAGCAATGAATGGCTTACGTCCGATCATTGAGTTCATGACATTCAATTTTTCTCTCGTTGCAATCGATCAGGTGATCAACTCCGCTGCGAAAATGATGAGTATGAGTGGCGGACAATTTACAGTTCCCATCGTATTCCGTGGTCCTACAGGTTCTGCAGGTATGTTGAGTTCACAACATTCACAAGCCTTTGAAAGCTGGTATGCCAACTGTCCGGGACTAAAGGTTGTTGTTCCAAGTAATCCTGCTGATGCAAAAGGATTATTGAAGTCAGCCATCCGTGATAACGATCCTGTCATTTTTATGGAAAGTGAACAGATGTATGGTGACAAAGGAGAAGTGCCTGATGGAGAATATCTGATTCCAATCGGAGTAGCTAAAATAGTAAAACCCGGAACAGATGTAACTATTGTTTCATTCGGTAAAATGATGAAGATCGCAATGAAAGCTGCCGAAGACCTGGCAGCAGAAAACATCAATGCCGAAGTCATTGACTTGCGTTCTGTTCGTCCGATTGATTATGCAACGGTGATCAACTCAGTAAAGAAAACCAATCGTTTAGTTATAGTAGAAGAATCATGGCCGCT
>JAYUWA010000670.1:0-2728 GCA_043753795.1 Bacteroidota bacterium
TGATGCCAGAAAGATTTTTGCTTTGAATGTTTTGGACTTAGAAAAAGATCTAAAACCAAAGAAACTAAAAGTCAGGGATTTTCAGATGACTACAATATATAATGAAGAAAGTATTTCTTTTCAGACACAAGGAAGTATTTTATCAGATGGAATGAAATCACATCTGCAAAATATAAAACCCGGAACTAAGTTAGCATTTGAAGGAATTCATGCATTGTATCCGGATGGATCAAACACTACAGTAATTATACTTCTTTTCACTGTATACTAAAATTTAATATTTTCATCTTAACTATTCTATTTGATCATCGGAAACGTACTTTTGCCGTTCGGTACTATTATTTTTTAATTACCTGGTAAATAGTTGTTCTTTGAATTGGAATGCAGAGCATGACAATTTTCAAGAAATTTTTCTACTTTTGGAATCACTTCTATTTTTATGATCAAAATTATCCGTACAGATTCCTCCAATATTGATTTCATTGAACTGGTAAAACACCTTGATGCAGATCTCGCAATTAGAGATGGAGAAGAACATTCATTTTATGCGCAATACAATAAAATAAACATGATCAATCATGTAATTGTAGCATATGAAGATAACAAACCTATTAGTTGTGGAGCGATCAAAGAATTTTCGCCAAAGGTAATGGAAGTGAAACGGATGTTTACACTCCCTGAATACAGAAGCAAAGGAATTGCAACAACAATACTGACCGAACTTGAAAAATGGGCCGGTGAAATGACATTTGAAAAGTGCATATTGGAAACGGGAAAAGCCCAACCGGAAGCGATTGCACTATATAGAAAGAACGGCTATACTATTATCACCAACTACGGACAATATGCAGGGATTGAGAATAGTGTTTGTTTTGAGAAAAAAATAAGTTAATATTGAAATTCACAAATTCGAAAAACTCAATTTTTATGAATTTCAAAAAGATTCTTTTTTTAGTAATTTTCATTGGCGTTACGATCAATTCAAATGCTCAGAAGAAAATGAACTTTGGACTTCATGCCGGTTTAGGTATGTATAAATTTCATGGAAATAATAATCTTCAAAGTCCGTATGGATCAAAATACGGTTTTATGTCTGCATGGTTAGCCGGTATCGATCTTCAGAAAAACTTAAACAGCAAATTAGATTTATTTATCCAATTGACGTATGAAAACAAAGGCACACTAGTGCTGGATCCAATTTATAGGGATCTTTCAGGTCAAGTGATACCTTCTGCAAAAAAGAATTATAAATTCACATATATTGTTCTGCCTTTTTTATTTAAGTATAATTTTTCTTCGGGAAAAAATAAAATATATCTGGCTGCGGGCCCTTATCTGGGATTTTTGATGAAATCGCAACTTTCAATTACAGATATAGAACCCTACGAAGATCTAGTATATAAAGAAAATTTAATCTATTACAATAATGTTGAGATTGGATTTAATCTTGGAATTGGGTGTGAATTTTCTTTATCTTCAAAACAAAAACTTTTTACTGAAGTCAGAGGAACCTCAGGATTGACTAACATCGATAAAATTTATTACG
This sequence comes from Bacteroidota bacterium, assembly GCA_043753795.1. Lineage (GTDB taxonomy): Bacteria > Bacteroidota > Bacteroidia > AKYH767-A > 2013-40CM-41-45 > JADKIH01. The sequence goes on from JAYUWA010000670.1 coordinate 1,547, forward strand.
GAAGTGGAAAAGGTAAAAATGGTGGTGTTCAATTTATTGTAGGAACGATGTTCTGATTGTGAGTTTTTTTAGATTAGCCAAACCGAGCTTCCGGATTTCGTCAAAGGACTCATTAAAATTCCTATTTTTACCGCATGTTAGTAATCGACAACACCCTTATTTCCGACGAAGTCCTCGAGAAACATTTTGTATGTGATCTGAATGCTTGTAAAGGTGCCTGTTGTGTGAAAGGTGATTACGGCGCTCCATTAGAAGACGACGAACTTGAACAGCTTGACAAGGTTTATGAGAAAGTAAAACCCTTCATGACTCCTGCAGGAATTGAAGCTGTAGAAAAGCAAGGTAAATATTTGCTGTATGAAAAGAAAGAATGGGTAACGCCACTGATCAAAGGAAAAGAATGTGCATATACTTTTTTCGATGAAGCCGGTACTGCAAAATGCGCAATTGAAAAAGCCTATTACGAAGGAAAAGTAAAATGGAAAAAACCGATCAGTTGCCACCTCTACCCTATCCGAATCACTAAACAACGGAATGGATTAGAAGCATTGAATTATGACAAATGGTCCATTTGCAAGGCAGCATGTAAACTAGGTGACAGTCTGAAAGTACCGGTATATAAATTTTTGAAAGATTCTTTGACCAGAAAATATGGAAAGGAATGGTACAAACAGTTAGAGATTGCAGCATCACGAATTGATGAAGTGAAAGCAATGCGCAAGGCAGCGAAATAATTGAATTGCAAAAATTTTCAACCTCTTTAATTAGCAAGTGTTGGTTCTTAGTTACGATTTACTACATGCCTGATGTTTTGAAACATAAAAATGAAATCTGGAACAGGCAAAATTGTGTTTAAAGGTGTCCGCAATTCATATATCATTTTACTGAATTGTGAGTTTTTCATCTTTGCTTAAAGCTGTCCATTTTCTTCGCATGTTAGCCCCAGAGGGGCGACCTCTTTGTAGAAAATAAAATTCGAGTATACCCTAAGCACCCATGTAAAAGCAGTAAGTCGTGTTCCATCTAAAATAATGTAGTACAAATTAATTAATAAATTGTCTACCTAAATACGATAAGATATGGCAACACAACCTACTGTTCTTCCAAAGCTATACATTGGCATGGACATTCACAAAAAAAGTTGGTCTGTACATCTACGGACAGATATTTCAGATCACAAAA
>JAYUWA010000671.1:0-2726 GCA_043753795.1 Bacteroidota bacterium
CAGGCTGGAGTTCTATGGGTGGAACTACATTTACAAATGGAATTAATATCCGTTCATTGCAAAAAATAGGCAACTATCTTTTTGTTGGAGGAAATTTCACAAATGTTGGAGTTGGCGGTGCTTATTACATTGCAAGAGTTGACAATCCGATTCAACCTATCAAAGCTGTTATTGTAACAAATAATCCCGGAGCCGCTCCATATGCAATTGCAAGTAAAGATGGATATGTTTATTTAGGTGGTAGTTTTTCCGGAACTGGTGCAAATGTATTAAAGAGCTCAATCACCATTGGTGTTGATGAGATCAATTCATTAGTTATAACTTCTTCTTTTTTCCCTAATCCACTTTCAACTTCATCTACTCTGAATGTGAAACTGAAAAGCCATGCTAATTCAGCACAGCTTTCAATTCTTGATGCACAAGGGAAAATTGTTCAGGAACAAATGATCACTGATCTGTCAAACAATGAAATTAACTTCACAATTGACAGAAATGATCTGGCTACAGGAATTTATCATTACCAACTCACAATCGATGGTCAGTCAGCAGCAGCTAACTCTTTTGTGATCGAATAACTTTAAAAATACATACAATAATTTTATAAAAAGTTTACAAAGGCAATTTCATTTTCTTAAATTTACAATCTAAGAAAATGAAATTTGCCATTGTAGATATTGAAACCACAGGTGGAAATTCCGTACGGAACAAGATCACCGAAGTTGCCATCTATATTCATGATGGTGAAAAGATCGTCGATCAGTTTATCTCTTTGGTCAACCCTGAATGCTCCATTGCACCTTTTATCACTAACCTGACCGGTATCTCAAATGAGATGGTCGAAAATGCTCCCAAATTTTATCAGATCGCAAAAGAGATCGTCACAATAACTGATGGCGCTGTCTTCGTAGCGCACAATGCACAATTCGACTACGGATTTATCAGAGAAGAATTCAAGTCACTTGGCTTTAACTATTCACGTGATTATTTATGTACGGTAAAACTCAGCCGTAAACTTCTTCCGGGATTTTCTTCTTATAGTCTGGGCACATTATGCCAGAACCTGGGAATTTCAATTACAAACCGTCACCGCGCAAGTGGAGATGCTCTTGCAACAGTGAAACTGTTTGAGATGATCCTTAACAAAGATCCGGAACAGGAAGTGATCAGAACCTTGACAAAGAACGATTACTTAAACCTTCGTTTCCCTGTTGGATTTGATCATAAACTCCTCGACTCTATGCCGGAAAGACCGGGAGTTTACTATTTCCATAATCAGGATGGAACCGTAGTTTACATTGGCAAGAGTAATAATATAAGAAAGAGAGTGCTTTCTCATTTTGCAAATAAGCAAACTAAAAAAGCAATTGAACTGCGAAATATAATTCGTGATATTTCATTCGAAGAAACAGGAAATGAACTGATCGCTTTGCTACTAGAATCAGAAGAGATCAAAAAAAATCAACCTTTCTTTAACAGAAGTCAAAGAAGAACAGTTTTTAATTATGGCATCTTTACTAAGATCGATTCTCAAGGATATATCACCTTCTATTCCGAAAAGGTAAAAAATGTTGAAGAGTCACTAATGACTGCCGGAAGTTTTGAGGAAGCAGAAGCAATACTGCAACGGATCCAAACCAGAAATAATCTTTGCCAAAAACTTTGCGGAACAAAAGAAATAAAACATGCATGCTTCGGCTACTCTGTTCATTTATGCAAAGGTGCTTGTGTGGGAAAAGAATCTGTTGTAGAGTATAATTTGCGTGCACAAAAAGCGTTGGACAGTATTCAATATTCACATCAGAACTTTATGATCATAGGTTCGGGTAGAAATGAATCTGAGAAATCTGTCACTCATGTGGAATCCGGAAGATATATGGGATTTGGATATTTCGAACCGGAATATGTAAATGCTCATCCGGAAGTACTGCGAGAACATATTAAACCAAGAATAGATAACCGCGATGTTCAGAGAATAATCAGACATTTTCTGAATACGGCTTCACCTTCAAATATCCTTACCTACTAAATGAAAACAAAGTATATATTCCTGATGATGTTTTGTTTTTTGATTTCGGAATTATCGTCCGGTCAGCTTAATTCAGCTTTGCTTGATCTGACTTTAAAAACTTCTGACAATACAGACTATGATTTTTCTGAACTCAAAAATAATAAAGCGACAGTTTTGATTTTCTTTCTAGCAGATTGTCCGGCTTCACAGAATTACACGCTTACTATTAATAGGCTTATCAAAAAATACTCGTCTAAAAATGTTTCATTTCAGATCGTCTTTCCTGATACATATTCAAGCCCGGATGAAGTGAGAAAATTCAAATCTGATTATAAGATTTCTATGATTGCAATTATGGATACAGATTTGAAATTAACCCGACTTCTGAATGCTAAAGTTGCTCCGCAATGTTTTTTGGTCGATTCATTAGGTCAAAAAGTGTATGAAGGAAGAATCGACGATTGGTTCTATCAACCAGGAAAAAAAAGAACTGTAATTCTTTCAAACGATCTGGATAACGCAATTGCAAATTTACTTTCAGGAAAAAAGATCTATCCATCGAAAACAACTCCTTTAGGTTGTGTGATAAATTATTGACCTATGAAAACAATTTTTTCTTTCTCCTTTTATTCTCTTTGCATATTCATGTTTTTTGCCTGCAATTCTAACAAAACAGATGACAGTGCTGAAACAGTACAGTTAACCTATTCAGAACATA
>JAYUWA010000672.1:0-2723 GCA_043753795.1 Bacteroidota bacterium
TGATGGGTCAGATGTAGTTCCTGTAATGGTTACACATTCAGTTACAGTCGGAGTATAGGTGTAAACATAATCTTCTCCGTTCATTGACTTATTGTGGCAAACTGCTGTTGTACTATCGTATTCATTTCCTGTTCCAAGAGTATTCCCCGGGCTTGTAAATGGTAATGAACAAATTGCCTGAGCAGTACTGCAAGTAAAACCAAGATTCGTTACTGAACCAATTCTTGCACAGATCTGGAATTTACCATAACGGTTGTTATCACCCGTTACCCGAACATATAATGTTTCTGCAGCACATGGCCGACTAACACTTAATTCGCCATAAGTTGGGTTTGCAACGCTTGTAGTAGCACAAGCTACTGCAGCACCTGCGCAAGATGTATAAAGTTCTACTGTTGTTCCTGTCATTGCAAGCGGACAAGCCAAAGGGGCTGTCGTAACTGTTACAGCAGTAACTCCTAGTGGCTTTATAAGTGAAAACCAGACATCGCCTGTATCAGAAGCAGCACAAGAAGGACCTGTTACTGAAGTTTTAGTAGCGTGCGCATTAGAAGCTGTGATATAAGTACAAGCAGCAGTTATTGTTCCCAATGAAGTTGCAGCAGCACAAAGATCATTTGCATTCGCTGTAGGATTTAAAACATACTGGACGTTATTCGGACGCATGTAAAAATTACCGCTTCCGGAAAGTACTGCTAAATTGTTAACAGATGAAGTTACTACTGTTCCGGCAACACCGGCAACCGTAGCGCCCGGTCCAACGCCAGTTCCTCCTATAAATAGACCCGTTACAATACCGGCACTAGAACCAACATTAATCGTTGTGTTTCCTGATGTACCTGTAATAGGAGTAACAATAGGTGCAAGTGCAGTTGAAAATTCTGCGATATCACTAATTGTTGCAGTTGCAGTTCCTGTTGGAGTAATAGAATAATATTCGCCACAACCGGAAGCATAACCAATAGAAGCACTACTTGGAGTAGCTCCGTTCATGTTATAAACAGAAGTCGGATAAATAAATGTGATTGCACCAGCAGCAGAAAGTCTGACGCCGAAAGAATATCCGGCCGCCGAACTATTTTTAGGCATTCTCGCATTCCAGCGGATAAACATATCAGTACCGACTATTGTGTAGATAAATTGAGTTGAAGAGATATCATCCCACATCGGAGCGATAAGAGGTGTACCACCGGTATAACCCGATAAACTATTCGCAGGAAGTGAACTTGCAAAATAAGGCGGAATGACAGCAGAAGGCAACAAGGCTACCCAGCCGTTAGTAGACACTAGAAAGTTATTGTAAACCGCTCCCCCGCACTGGAAACTGAAACCGGGAGCAATGACAATTGCATTGTCATCAACACCAGCTCCGAAACTAATGGTGGTACCTGCAGGAAACGCAGCAGCAGCACCAGTTGAGAATGCATACGGAGTGTACAAACTTGCCTGGGAGTAAGCTCCTGACAAGATGAAAAGAGTTAGAAAAACCAGAAGAAGCGAAGATTTAATGTATAATCTTTTCATGTTGATTTTTTTGGAGATTTTTTTTTCAGATTAGGGATATTCGAGTCAATGATTTTTTGAATTGAACACTATTTGAAGTAATACAATTCAACCTCAAATATGCGAAATAAATAACGGAAATGCAACATTTAATTAACCGGTAAGCCATTTAATTCGCGAACAACTCCATTTTGAAGGTAAACCAATATTCTCAATGGGTGAGAGTTTACAAAGAATTCATTCTACGCTCAGATTCCAAATGTTAACACTCCATTTTTTTCATAAAGTTTACAGAAATACAGCAAGAAATGTTATTATTGTAGTCAAAATAAAAATGTAAAATCTTCAACAAAAATTATGATAAAATCAATTACTAAAATAGCATTAAGTTTATTGTTTCTGTGTACCATCACAGGTCGTGCAAATGCGCAATATGTTCTTCAGTCTACAAATTTACCGGGCAATGGCGATATCTGGGTAAATAAAATTATTACAGACAATGTACAGTCTGGTGGAACTGGTCCGTCAACAGTGTGGGATTTCAGTGTTCATTTTGTAACTCCTAATACAGTTTCAGAAACGTATACAATTCCAACAGGAACTGCAATCGACCAGACTTTCCCGACAGCAAATTTAAAATGTGCTTCCGTTTTTGGTATAACAGAATATTTCTATAAAGACGCAGCTACAAACACACTACAGTATCTGGGTTATTATAGTGCTTCCAACGAAGTTCATATTACAAATCCGCAGACAGTTCTGTTTGCTCCAATGACGTTCGGTACTTCGGCATCGAATTCAGCAGTAACCGGTACAGGTTATCAAGGTTCTTCATTGTCAGGAACCGTTTCTGTAGTTGCAGATGCTTGGGGAACATTAACTGTTGGTGGACTTACAATATCAAATGCATTACGGGTGCGAACAGAATACAACCTTACTGAAGATTTCGGTGGCGGTCTATCTGAGAACATTATATTCTTAAAATATGCATGGTACAAACAAGGTCTTCGTGCACCTTACATGCAGATCGTAACGTATGATGCTACAGGAGATATTGGAACAATTAGTCAAAAATATACATTAGTGGCAAATGTTACAGTTGGTGTCGATGAACTTTCAAAACCAGCCCTTAGCTTCTCTGTATTCCCAAATCCGGTTGGCGATACTGCTGAAATTGACATTACAATTGATCAGAATGCGGACATGGCAATCCGACTAAT
>JAYUWA010000673.1:0-2718 GCA_043753795.1 Bacteroidota bacterium
TTGAAAATGCTACCGGCAAATTGAAAAAGAAAAACCTGGATCTTGTCGTTCTGAATTCTCTTAAGGACGCCGGCGCAGGATTTAATCACGATACGAATAAGATCACCATCATCGATAAAGCAGGGATTGAGCATCACTTCGGATTAAAGTCGAAACAGGATGTTGCGAAAGATCTCGTTAACCTAATAATTACCAATATCGCTAATACTACGGTAAAATGATCGCAAAAAGAATTCCACTACTGTTCATTCTGATCTCGGTCTTATGTGCAACTAATTTGTTCGCACAGGAACTGAACTGTCAGATCTCAGTTCAGACACCGCAGATTCAGGCAAGTGATAAAACGATCTACGATAAACTTCAGACTGACCTGAGGGAGTTCATGAATAACCGCAAATGGACAAACGATGAATTCTTAAATCAAGAAAGAATTGAATGTTCGATCGTGATCACAATTTCTGAACGTGTATCAACAGACGAATTTACAGGAAATATTCAGGTTTCATCTCGCCGACCTATTTATCATAGTTCGTATAACTCTCCAATGTTCAATCACCAGGACAAGGATTTTACATTTCGTTATGTACAGGATCAGACAATTGAATTTGACGAAGGAAGCGTTACTTCAAATCTGACAGCAGTGCTTGGTTACTATGCTTACATTATTATCGGACTGGATTACGATTCATTTTCGCCATTAGGTGGAACGACTTATTTTACAAAGGCACAAACTGTTGCTAACAATGCACAGAACCTTCCTGATCGTGGTTGGAAAGCATTTGAATCATCACGTAACCGTTATTGGCTGATTGAAAATTTACTTAATGTTTCATTTCGTCCGATGCGTGATGCTATTTATTCTTATCACCGTTTAGGAATGGATAAATTCGAAGAGAATTTTCCTGATGCAAGAGCAGTTGTAACAGAAAGTCTTAAAAGCTTGCGCAGAGTTTATCAGGACAAACCAAATTCATTTTTGATGCAATCATTTTTCACAGCTAAAGCTGATGAGATCGTAAATATTTATACTGCTGCACTTCCTGCTGAAAAAAGTGAGTTGGTTCCAATCCTTTCACAGATTGATCCGGCGAATTCGCTGAAATATCAGAACATTTTAACAGCATCGACATTGCCGGGGAGCGGAGGGAAGTAACGAATAACTAATAACGAAAAGTGAAAAGGGGCAAATTGATGGGGTAATACTTTTAATTAAAAGATATTAATTGAATAAACGTACTGCTCCAACCTTCAAACCTGAAACCTCTTAACCCACTTACCAATTCACTAACAAGAATAAATCAACTATAAATAAAAAAAAGTACTAAATTATTATGGCCTTAAAATGTGGTATTGTCGGATTGCCGAATGTTGGAAAATCGACATTATTTAATTGTCTTTCGAATGCAAAGGCGCAAGCAGCAAATTTTCCGTTTTGTACGATCGAACCGAATGTCGGTGTGATCACTGTGCCGGATGAACGCTTGAATGAATTAGAAAAATTAGTAAAACCTGAAAAAGTAGTACCGACGACAATTGAAATAGTTGACATCGCCGGTTTGGTGAAAGGTGCAAGCAAAGGTGAAGGATTAGGAAATCAATTCCTGAGTAATATCAGAGAATGCGATGCAATAATTCACGTGGTACGTTGTTTCGAAGATCCGAATGTTGTCCATGTCGATGGATCGGTTAATCCGGTGCGTGATAAGGGAACGATCGATACTGAATTGCAATTGAAAGATCTTGAAAGTGTGGACCGCAAATTAGGTCGTACTGAAAAAATGGCGAAGATCGGAACAGATAAAGATGCCAAGAAATGCATGGAAGTTCTGACTATTTATAAAAACCATCTAGAAAAAGGTTTGTCAGCAAGAAGTGCACCGGTTGCTCCTGAAGATAAACGTTTCATCGACGACATCTTTTTACTGACAGCGAAACCTGTTCTTTATGTTTGTAATGTTGACGAAGGTTCTGTTGTAACAGGTAACAAATATGTTGATCTGTTAAAAGAAGAAGTGAAAGATGAAAATGCAGAAGTGCTTGTGATAGCTGCCGCAATTGAAGCAGAGATCACCCAACTTGATAGCTTCGAAGATAGAAAAGCATTTTTAAGTGATCTTGGTCTGGAAGAATCAGGAGTTGCAAAACTTATTAAGGCGGCGTATCGCTTGTTGAGTTTGTATACGTACTTCACTGCAGGAGTTAAAGAAGTCCGGGCATGGACAATTACAAAAGGCATGCTTGCACCGCAGGCTGCCGCAGTGATCCATACCGATTTTGAAAAAGGATTTATAAAAGCTGAAGTAATAAGATACAATGACTTTTTAAGTTATGGTTCAGAGGCAGCTTGTCGTGATGCCGGAAAATTAAGTATTGAAGGAAAAGAATATCTGGTTGGCGATGGCGATGTAATGCATTTCCGTTTTAACGTTTAAATAAAGATCTGAATGATAACAACCATATTGGTCATAGCGACAATTGGAATCAGTTTACTTGCATTCTCACAAAATGCGTATATGAATAAACTGATCTTTAATCCGTACATGATCGATAAGCACAAACAATGGTATCGTTTCATCAGCAGCGGATTCATTCATGCCGATTTTATTCACCTTGCTGTGAATATGTTTGTATTATTTTCATTTGGCGGAGTCATTGAACAATATTTTGCTGCTTATTTCGACAATCGCGCCGGGTATTATTATGTATTATTATACTTTG
>JAYUWA010000674.1:0-2718 GCA_043753795.1 Bacteroidota bacterium
GGGGTAACGATCTATATTCCTGACCTTAAAAAAGGAGGAATAACAGATGCAAATGGACAATTCACCATTGAAAATCTGCCGAATAAAAAACTGATCATCCAGTTCAGTCTGGTTGGATATAAAAACTTTATAACAACAATAGATCTTTCTACAACACGTAATATTGATATCGTTCTAGAGACAGCCGTAAAAGAGATCAATGCTATTATTGTTACCGGCTCTGCGTATGCAATAGAAAAAAACAGAACTCCAACACCAATTACAGTAATTCAAAAATCACTGATCGTTGAAAGTTCATCTACAAACATCGTTGATGCCTTGGCAAAGCAGCCGGGTATTTCACAGATAACAACAGGAAGTGGAATTTCTAAACCTGTCATCAGAGGACTAGGTTATAACAGAGTCATCGTTATAAATGATGGGGTAAAACAGGAAGGACAACAATGGGGCGATGAACATGGTATTGAGATTGACGAATACAGTGTTGATAAAGTTGAGATCCTGAAAGGCCCGGCTTCCCTTATGTATGGTTCAGATGCTATGGCCGGTGTAATCAATATGATCTCTGCTCCCTCACTTTCTGAAGGCAAAATTACCGGTGAAGTGATTTCAGAATATCAATCAAACAATGGACTTTACGGCTATTCAGTAAATAGTAAAGGAAACTTAAAAGGATTTGTCTGGGATGCAAGATTCAGTAACAAAGCTGCTCATAGCTATACAAATAAATACGATGGTTATGTATATAATTCAGGATTTAAAGAATATGCTGCTCAGGCAATTTTTGGACTGAATAGATCATGGGGCTTTTCACATGTTCATGTGAATTATTTCAACTCCACGCCGGGAATTCCTGAAGGCGAGCGCGATGCTAACACCGGAAAATTTATTAAACCGGTTGCAATAAATGATACAACTGTTGAGGAAGAAATTGCAAGCGATACGGATTTTAAAAGCTATGCAGTGAATGTTCCATATCAAAAGATAGATCATTATAAAGTTGTTTTAAATAACAGTATAATCATCAATCAAGGAACCCTGAAAAGTGTTTTTGGTTATCAGCTGAATGATAGAAAAGAATTTGCAGAAATAACACAGCCAGATGACTTCGGTCTCTATTTTAAGTTAAGCACGTTTAATTACGAATTGAAATATCATTTTCCGGAATATAAAAAGATCAATCTTACAACCGGACTGAATGGTATGATGCAAAATTCTTCTAATGAAGGTACAGAATATCTTGTTCCTGCCTATACCCTCTTTGATGGAGGAATCTTTGCCATCGCTGCCAGAAATTTTAACAAAATAGATGTCAGTGCCGGGATCCGTTTTGATTCCAGAAAAATAGAAGGCAAAGATCTTTACCTGGATGCAGAGGGCATTTCTACTACAGAAAATAATTCTGCAGAGCATCGGTTCAAATCCTTTTCCTCCGCTTTTTCGGGATTAACAGGAAGCGCAGGACTTGCCTGGAACTTCGATACGAATTTTTATTCAAAAGCTAATATCTCCTTCGGATTCCGCGCACCGAATATTGCTGAACTGGGCGCTAATGGTGTGCATGAAGGAACAATTAGATATGAATTAGGCAACAGTAATTTAAAAGCTGAAAAAAGCAGTCAGATCGATCTGGCATTCGGATTTAATACTGATCATTTGAGTATAGAGATCGATGGTTTTGTAAATTCAATTGACGATTTCATTTTTCTTTCCAAAGTTTCTTCAATGTCCGGAACTGATTCGATCAGAGATGGAAATGCTGTCTTCAGATATTCCTCAGGGAATGCCCTTCTGAAAGGTGGAGAGATCCTGATCGATCTGCATCCGCATCCGTTCGATTGGCTGCATTTTGAAAATTCATTTTCCATTGTTGACGCACAACAAACAGATCAGCCTGACAGTACAAAGTATCTTCCTTTTACACCACCGATGAAAATAACTTCTGAATTAAAATTCACTGCCAAAAAATTATCTAAAGTGATCAGCAACAGTTTTTTCAAATTTGGAATTGCATATTATTTCGAGCAAAATAATATTTACTCAGCCTATAACACAGAGACTACTACTCCCGGTTATCCTTTATTTCATGCCGGAATTGGAACTGATGTGATGATAAAAAAGAAGAAATTATTATCAGCATACATCAATGTTACCAATCTGGGTGATTTTGCATATCAAAGTCATCTGAGCAGATTAAAGTATGGTCCGGAAAATTTGGTCACCGGAAGAACAGGCATTTTTAATATGGGCCGGAATATTAGCTTCAAGATTATGGTACCACTCGACTTTTCTAAAAAAGCAGGTTAATTACTTAATTTTTATCCGAAAAGTGGCAAAAGAAAATCTTGCCACTTTTTTTTTATTTATATCTTTATTGCCTCTAACCCTAATTCAAATGAAAAAAATCCTACTCTCATTAATTATTGCATGCGGTATCTCAGTAAGCGGCTATTCACAATGTGCTCCCGGTTTTTCTGAAATTATCGTACAAATTATTCCGGACACGCATCCTACTGAAACTTCATGGACCATTGCTGATATCACAGGTACAATTGTAGCCATGGGTGGTGCAACAGGTGACACACTTTGTCTGGCTGATAACGAATGTGATTTATTTACTATTCATGATCTTTTCGGAGACGGAATAAATAGTCCCGGAGGTTATTTTGTCTATGTAAATGGTGTTTTAGTTGGGAGTGGTTCTAATTTTGGTTACCA
>JAYUWA010000675.1:0-2715 GCA_043753795.1 Bacteroidota bacterium
GATTTTTCCAGCGAATTAAAAGATTCTTACCTGCAACAGACTTATCTTTAAAATCATTGTACTGCGGAGTTGATATTCCAAAACCTGCGAACAGAAGATTATTCATTATAAGAAACGTATCTGCCGGTGGACCTACATAATAAAAATGGTCATAGTAAATGAAATACTTTCCATTGATCGAAAGATTTCTTCCGGTATTTGCCCGGACACTCATTGAATGCTTTTGAATCTTGACAGGAATATTCCAGCCATCATATTTTGATGCTAAATATTTAGCTGCTTTTTTTTGCCCTGGTTGACCTGTCTCTCGTCCTTCCAACGAATCAGCTGTTAAAACCATAAGATATGATCTGATGGAATCTTCTGATAATGACGTTGCAAAATCTTTTCTGGAAGTCTGGGAAAGGGCCGACTTCTGGGTGTGTAAGAGTATGTTTAAGAGTAAGAGTAAGTAATGGAACCTCATCCGTATTAACAAAGTGCTATTTTGTTAACCCTATTCTGATGCCTCCCGCCTTCGAAATCCGTTGAAACAAAGGTCATTGTGAACTCTTTCGCTTCCTGGGCAGAAATAAAACGAGCCGGCAGACAAAGCACATTAGCATTATTATGTTGGCGGGCTAAAGAAGCAAGTTCGTTCTTCCAGGCAATAGCAGCACGAATTTTCTGATGCTTATTAGCAGTGATCGCAACTCCATTTGCACTACCACAGATCAAAATACCGAGATCCTTTTCACCGTTCTCAATGCTGTCGGCAAGCGGGTGGACAAAATCAGGATAATCAACAGAGGTCTCGGAATTGGTTCCAAAATCCTTAACTTCATATCCTTCCGAAATAAGGAGTTCCTTAACAATTTCCTTGTAAGCGAATCCTGCATGATCGCAACCTATTGCAATTCTGGGTGTTTTCATCGTATTTGAAATTAAAGGAGAGGGCTGTATGCTTAATAACAAAAGTAGTATTTTGTTTTCAACATCATGGAAAAGTCAATAATTATAAAGCTGGAAATAAAGCGAGTGCAAAACAATTTATTAACAGTAGTTTTGTGGATTCATTGTATAAGTGGTTATTAAGATGTGAGAACATTGTCTTGTTTTGTTCACTTGTTGATGGCCTTAACCAAATAAAATTAGCAGTCAAGTAAAAGATGTTAGAACTGTATAACGACTTACACACAAAATCAAGGGTGGTTATCAACCGGAAGTGTCCAGGTTTTTATACACTCCATCGTAATTCACCACTTGTTAATATCAAAGGATGATTGTACAATTCAATCCTTTGTGAAATGATAAACTGTTCATTACTCAAATAAAAAAGTGTGTAACTCAGAAGTCAAGGGAAATGAAGCTGATTTACAAACAGTATGAACAGGCTAATAATAGTAGTAGATTTTATAAATTTAAAAAATAAAATATGTTATGATTACTATTGATGAAAAGTTGGATCGGGTAGGCAAGCGAGGATGGCTGGATGTGAAAGTTGATCCGACAATCGATATCTTTGCAGAGATCGCTCGACTGAAAAAAGAAAAAAATGCAATTATTCTCGCCCATTATTACCAAGATGCAGACATTCAGGATGTTGCTGATTTTATCGGAGACAGTCTCGGACTTTCGCAGGAAGCTGAACGGACTGAGGCATCGATCATCGTTTTCGCCGGTGTTCATTTTATGGCCGAGACAGCGAAAATTTTAAATCCTACCAAAAAAGTTGTCTTACCTGATCTTCGCGCAGGATGCTCGCTTGCAGATGCTTGTCAACCCGTTGACTTCGCCGCCTTCAAAGCAAAAAATCCTGAGCACATCGTAATTTCGTATATCAATTGTTCTGCAGAGATCAAAGCCATGAGCGACATCATCTGCACCTCTTCAAATGCAATTGGAATCGTTAACAGCTTACCGGCGGAGCAGAAGATCATCTTTGCACCTGATAAGAACCTGGGTCGTTACATCGTTAAGAAAACAGGCAGAGAGATGTTGTTATGGGATGGCGCCTGTATGGTGCATGAGATCTTTTCTCTGGAAAAAATTACAAGGTTAAAGGCAATGCACCCGAATGCTAAATTGATCGCTCACCCTGAATGTGAAACACCAATTCTTGACATTGCAGATTTTATTGGTTCTACAACAGGATTGTTGAATTATACGAAAAAGAGTTCAGATAAAGAATTCATCGTTGCTACTGAAACAGGAATTTTACATCAGATGATAAAAAATTCTCCTGACAAAACATTTATTCCCGCACCACCGAATAATGCCTGTGCGTGTAATGATTGTCCGCATATGAAATTGAATACACTTGAAAAATTATATTTGTGTCTGAAGGAAGAACTTCCGGAACTTCTGATGGATGAAGCCATCAGAGTGAAAGCATTAAAACCGATCAAACGAATGTTACAAATTTCAAAAGAACTTGGTTTGTAAATATATTCAACTAAAAATAACACTATGAAATTCTGCTTGTTTTATATCTGTCTGTTTTTTTCAATTTCAAATGTCGTTGCACAGGAAACTGATACAACAGGCATCAGTAAATTCTATTATCCGAATGGAAATATTTCCAGTGAAGGCCGGTTACTGAAAGGTAAACCTGACGGCTACTGGAAAAGTTATTTTGAAAGTGGAAGAATAAAATCCGAAGGAAACAGATCGAATTTTAAACTCGATAGTTTATGGAAGTTTTATAATGACAGCGGATTTGTTACTGCAGAATAC
>JAYUWA010000676.1:0-2711 GCA_043753795.1 Bacteroidota bacterium
TTGGACATTATTATGTTTTAAAATTTTTAGAGTATTATTTACTTGCATACTATTACACAATCATTCCTGCACCAACAGTTTCATTGCTGGCTTCATCGATCAGAATTAAGCTTCCGGTATTCCTATTTCTGCGATAGCTATCAAAAAACAATGGTTGTGTAGTTCTTAAAATAACTCGTCCAATATCATTTGCGCTAAATTCTTTTTCATTTTCTATCCGACGTAATTGACTGATATCAATTTTATATAATATTTCTTTTACGATACATCGAACTTCACGGGAAGTGTGTTTTACAATATATCTGCCGCCTTCCACCAATTTTTTCTCATTCAGCCAGCAGATCATCAGGTCAATGTCCTGACTATTTTGCGGTGAATTATTTTCCTTAACGATCATGTCGCCTCTGCTGATATCAATTTCATCTTCCAATTGAAGAGAGACTGACATTGGAGCGAATGCTTCTTTTACAATACCTTCAGGAGAATTAATTGCTTTGATAGAAGATGTAAATCCGGATGGCAATACCATTACTCTGTCGCCTTCTCTAAACACACCACCTGCAATTCTTCCGGCATATGCACGATAGTCGTGATATTTATCATCTTGCGGGCGAATAACATTCTGAACAGGAAACCTACAGTCAACATGATTTAGATCGCCGCTAATGTGTACATTCTCCAAATGAAACATAAGCGTACTTCCCTCATACCAATTCATTTCAGTCGACCGGTTCACAACATTGTCACCAAGCTTTGCACTGATAGGAATAAATTGAATATCCTGAACATCGAGCCGTGAGGCAAACATTCTGAATTCATCAACAATTTTCTCATAGACTGTTTTATCGAAATCGACAAGATCCATTTTGTTGATACAAACTACCATGTGCGGAATACCAAGTAAACTGGCAATGAAAGAATGCCGGCGAGTTTGTTCAACCATTCCTTTTCTCGCATCAATAAGTATAAGTGCAAGATTTGCAGACGAAGCACCTGTGACCATATTGCGAGTATATTGAATATGTCCGGGTGTGTCAGCAATTATAAATTTTCTTTTAGGAGTAGAAAAATATCTGTATGCAACATCAATCGTTATTCCCTGCTCACGTTCAGCTTTGAGACCATCTGTTAAAAGAGAAAGATCGATTTCATCCAGCCCTTTTCTTTCGCTAGAAGATCTCAATGCCAGCAACTGATCATCAAAGATGTTCTTAGTATCCAGAAGCAACCGACCAATGAGCGTACTCTTCCCATCATCCACGCTTCCACACGTAGTAAATCGCAAGAGTTCTTTTTCTACTTTGTTAGGCATTTTTTGTTCGTAGTTCGTTGTTCGTTGTTCGTTGTTCGCAATTTGAAAGTTGTAAGTGTTGATCAGTAAGTAGTGACTAGTGAGTAGCACAGCATACTTCACTTCACTTCACTTCACTTCACTTCACTTCTTTCCACTTCATTTCACTTCACTTCACTTCACTTCACTTCATTTCACTTCATTTCACTTCATTTCATTTCATTTATCACCATTCACGATTACCGATTACCTAAAAATACCCCCTCTTCTTCCTATCCTCCATCGCATTCTCCGATCGTTGATCATCAATTCGTGAGCCTCTTTCAGTAACTCTTGAAATGAGAAGTTCATCAATGATCTCCTTAATTGTAGCAGCATTACTGATTGTAGCTCCGGTACATGTCATATCACCAATTGTCCGGAATCGAACCTTCATTTCAGTAACTTTTTCTTCAGGAAGTAATTTCATAAAATCTGAGTGACCATAAACTACTCCTTGTCTTTCGAATACTTTTCTTTTATGCGAGAAATAAAGTGAAGGCAAAGCAATTTTGTTTCTTTCAATATATGACCAGACATCCAATTCCGTCCAGTTACTCAGAGGGAAAATCCGAAAGTGTTCACCCATCTTTTTTCGGCCGTTGAAAAGATTCCATAACTCCGGTCGTTGGTTTTTTGGTTCCCATTGACCAAACTCGTCACGATGTGAAAAAAATCTTTCTTTGGCACGAGCCTTTTCTTCATCTCTTCTTGCCCCACCAATTGCTGCATCGAATTTCAATTCATCAATGGCATCGAGTAAGGTAACAGTCTGCAATAAATTTCTGCTTGCATATGGTCCGGTCTCTTCATCTGCACGTCCTGAATCAATACTGGATTGAACCAGACGGATTGTAAGTTTAGCACCTATCCTGCTTACCCATTCGTCGCGGAACTCAAGTGTCTCCGGAAAATTATGTCCGGTATCAATATGAAGTAAAGTGAAAGGGATCTTAGCCGGATAAAATGCTTTCTGCGCCAGATATGAAACCACAATAGAATCTTTACCTCCGCTAAATAGCAGAACAGGTTTTTCAAACTGCGCTGCAACTTCACGAAGTATAAAAATACTTTCTGATTCCAGTTCCTTTAAATGATCAAGATTATAACTAAACATATTCAGTGTCAAAGGTAATGATTTTGTATTGTCGAAGTAATTATATCACTTCTTGTTTCAGTCTGTTGACGTACCAAATGCTTCCACTTACCATTTTATCAATCTAACCCGCAATTGATGGCATTAAAAATCCGACCAATTGTTTAACCGATTCGGCTTCTGCCAAGCCTTCAGTTTTGATAGTAAATTCCGGAGACAAGGGCTCTTCATATGGTGAATCAATGCCTGTAAAATTTTTCAGTTCGCCGGCTCTGGCTTTTCTAT
>JAYUWA010000677.1:0-2702 GCA_043753795.1 Bacteroidota bacterium
AACTGTTACTGTAGCTGAACCTCCATTACAAAGGATTGCAGTTGCAGATGACGATGCAACTAACGCAGCCGGCTCAGTTACTGTGATCGATGTTGATGAAGTACAACCGTTCGCATCTGTTACTGTGTAGTTATGTGTTCCTGCCGATACTGTAAATGAACCATCACCAGAATAAGGCGCTGTTCCACCCGTTGCTGTTACTGTTACTGTTGCTGTTCCGCCATTACAAATAATGGATGTAGCAGATGAAGATGCAACAAGGTCATTAACTACAATAACATTAAAGGTGCATGTTGAAATGTTTCCTGATGGATCAGTTGCTGTTACCGTTACAGGTGTGGTACCTGAGAAAGAAGAACCTGAAGCATGTGAATAAGATAATGTCGCCGAGCAATTATCTGTTGCTGTTGAACTGAAGGTTGCTATTGCCGAACATCCACTTGAATTCGCTGTGATAGTAATATCACCTGGGCAAGAAATAACAGGATCTTCATTGTCTTCCACTATTACATCGAACGTGCAGATGGTTGTATTTCCTACAGCATCAATCGCAGTATAGGTAATAATAGTTGTACCTACAGGGAATATATCGCCAGGATTATAATTTGAACTTGATGTGACACCCGGACAATTATCGGATGCCGTTGGAATTGTCCATGATACAATTTGATCACATGAGCCTGTTGTGCTTACTGTAATATTTCCCGGACAGCCGGCAAATGATGGAAACTCTGTGTCGCTTACGGTTACATCAAAGGTACAAGAAGCTGAATTGCCTGCAGGGTCAGTAGCTGTCGCAGTAACGGTTGTCGTTCCAATCGGTAATAAAGACCCGGATGCAGGAGAATAAATTATTGTCGCTGAACAGTTGTCAGTTGCTGTTGCCGGAGAACCAATGATAGCGCCACAAAGTCCTGCACTATTCCCAATACTCATGTTAGCCGGACATGTAATAACGGGTAATTCGTTATCTACTATCGTTACAACAAAAGTAGTTGAAGCTGAATTACCATTTACATCGCTAGCGGTATAAGAAACAGTTGTTGGTCCAACACCAAAGAAACTTCCATTACCATGGCTGGATACGAGTGAAGCAACAGCACAGTTATCTGTTGCTGTAGGTGCAGTCCAAGAAACATTGGTTCCGCATTGACCTACCGTATTATTTAGAGTAATGTCTGAAGGCGTATTTAAAATTATTGGATTTTCAGTTTCTGTAACTACAACATTGAATGTACAGGTAGAGGTTCTTCCATTGATATCGGTTGCAGTATATATTACGGCAGTAGTTCCAACATTAAAAAAACTTCCATTGGATGGCACCGAAGTCAATGAAACTATCGAACAATTATCTGTTGCTGTTGGTGCTGCCCATGATGCGTTCTCCCCACAAGTACCTGATGGCGCAGAAACAGTTGTTGTACCGGGACAATTCACTATCACAGGATTTTGTGTATCAGTTACCGTAACGGTAAATGAACAAGTGCTGGTATTACCTGAAGGATCAGTAGCAGTATAAATTACTGTTGTTACACCAACCGGAAAAGACGAACCCGATGTATGTGTAGTAGTCAGAACAGCTGAACAATTATCGCTGGTAGTCGGAGTTGTCCATGTAACGTTTGCACTACAAGATCCGGCAGCAGCATTTGCAGTTTTATTGGTCGGACATCCTGTTATTACAGGATTTATATTGTCTTGAACATCTACTGTAAATGTACATGTTGCAGTTCCACAAATATTTGTTGCTGTTACAGTAACAGTAGTAATACCGACAGAAAAAGAAGTATTAGAATTTTTCGAATAAGTAATTGTAGGAGCAGGTGAGCCTGAAGCTGTAGCAGCAGGGTAAGTTACGGTCTTCGCACAAGTTCCTGCTGCGACAGTAGTTACAATGTTTGAAGGACATAAAGTAATCACAGGAACAGTATTTACTGTTACTGTTGCATTTGTTGATGTTGAATTACAAGATCCTGTCGGACTGGTTACTGTTACATTATAAGATGTAGTTGTACTTGGAGAAACACTCTGGTTGGCTGAAGTTCCGGCGCCATTTGACCAAAGATAAGTAAGTCCATTAGCATCAATGAATGCAATTTCAAAATCATTGAAGGTACCGGCAGTATTATTCGTGTTATCAACTACTTTAATCGACCAGGTACCATTCGGATTTAATGTATTCAATGTAGAAAAGGCCACTTCCGGAGCAAAATTTCCGGTAAAAGACGCAGCGCCTGTTGTGATTGATGGAGCACCTGTTCTGAAAAAAGTATTTGTATAATTAGGACTATTACCACCATTTCCACTTGTAAGATCTAAGGTTGCGCCACTAGGAGCAATCAGCGTAACAGCAAGTTGACCAACTCTTCCATGAGTAATATTTAATTTTACGTAAGCTATTTTCACAGTTGTATTGTTCAATGCAGTCGACAATCCACTCACAAAAACGGATTGAGTTACACCTGTAGTTGAGTTATCAGGTATAGGAGAATCTATTGCAGGATCGCTTATCGCAACACGTGCAGGACTGGCGCTTAATGTTGATGTACCGGTCGGACAAATCGAAGTCGGACTCGCAACTGCAGCAGGAGCTGCAGCAGTTCCATTGTCAAAAATAACTCTCATATTAGATGTCGCTGTTATCGCAACCCGACTTGCACTTTCACAACCGGTTGCTGAAACTGAACTGACATAAAATGTCC
>JAYUWA010000678.1:0-2687 GCA_043753795.1 Bacteroidota bacterium
TTTTTTCCCGCAGATCTCGCAGAACTCGCAGATTTGACGCAGAGAAGTTACTCTTTCTTCAACTCAAACTCCACCCCATCAAAAACTCCATAGGTAAAATATTGTATCCAGTCGCCTAAATTGATATATCGGCTTTTGTCAATTTTAATATCAAGAGGAAGATGCCTATGTCCGAAGATCAGATAATCAAAATGTTTTTTTGCCAGAATTTCTTTTGAATAGATTACCAGCCACTCTTTGTCTTCTCCTAAAAATTTCTCATCAGAAGTGTCTGTTGCAATTCTGCTTTTCTTCGAAAAATAATTTGCAATACCAATTCCGAAATTAGGATGTAATCTTGCAAAGAGCCACTGACATACCTTGCTCGCAAAAACTTTTTTTATGAATTTATATCCATGATCACCCGGACCAAGTCCATCGCCATGACCAATGAAAAATGCTTTATCGTTATAATTAATTTCAATCGGTGCCCGGTAAATAGTAACATTGAGTTCCTTCTCCAGATAATCGAAAGTCCACATGTCATGGTTCCCTGTAAAATAATGGATCTTTATTCCGGAGTCACTTAATTCTGCAAGCTTGCCTAACAGCCGTACATAGCCACGAGGAACAACAGTTCTGTATTCAAACCAAAAATCAAAAACATCGCCAAGCAAGTACAATTCTTCAGCGTCGGATTTAATACTATCCAGCCACTTTACGATCTTATGTTCACGTTCTAGACTTTTCTCATATGTAGGAACGCCTAAATGAAAGTCTGATGCAAAATATATTTTCTTACCCGGTCTCACTGTTTGATTGTGGTGCGAATATACCTCAAAGGATTGAGTTTTTGTAAATGTAATTCAAACCTTATCAGATTTGATGTATTGTAATTTCGCTGGTCTATAACATATTTTATATCACGTGAATAAGCAAACGGCAAGTAAATACTTAACACATCTTTCATTACCGGAAGTTCAACCCCGAGTTCCCAGGAGATTCCATAATCATCATCTCCACCGATCCTGTTCGCATCGTTAAAGGTGCCGATATTTGCATAAAGCTTGAAAGGTATCAAACCCGGTAGAGTAGTAGCGGCATTTATTCCGACCATCCATTCATCTGCTTTACGGAAAAACTGTGTTGGAGTAGTAAACCCTGCTCCGTTTCGGATAAACTGATGCGAAAAAAAACCTGTCGTCTCTGTACGTCCAAGAAAAATGTCATTGTATAGATAATCTCCTGAACCTGCCGTACCACTCAGATTGTATCTGTAGTCGACATCAGGTTTATTATTTGCATCATTCAGTGAAATATATCCGGCAAAGAACCGCGTAAATATTCCTTTGCCAATTTTTCCATAAGAATAGAACTGTTTCAATTCGACATAAGCTTTGAAAAAATCTTCATTGTATTCTGCAGCAATCCTCTGGCTTCCGGCATCAAAAATATTTGAGTTCACACGTCGGTATTCAGCTTTGAGGTAATTGTAATTGAATTCTTTTGGAGCATAAGTATAAACATAACCGGGACCTTGTGGAATATTTCTTTCAGATACATCTCGCCTTACAAAAACATTTCGGAGTTCAAATTCTTTTGAAATATTCTTCTGCGGATGTGGTCTCTGAAAT
Organism: Bacteroidota bacterium; assembly: GCA_043753795.1. Classification (GTDB taxonomy): domain Bacteria; phylum Bacteroidota; class Bacteroidia; order AKYH767-A; family 2013-40CM-41-45; genus JADKIH01. Next base: position 1,614 of record JAYUWA010000678.1, read on the forward strand.
GAAAAGATAATTCTTGTGTCAAATTTTGTAAAATTCAGGAAAAAAGTATTCTCTTCTCCGGTGACCTGATTGAATGTTACATCCTTTTCATACGCATAATGACCAATTGTTTCCTGCAATGTGATCTTTTGTATCAGTTTATTTTTTCTGAAAAAATGATATCTGAGATCCGCACCTCCGGTAATATCTTTTGTACCGGTCGCATACATAGGCATAATTGCAAACTCAAATGGTTTCTCGTGAAAAGATACGTTGTGCAATACAACTCCACCCATCAGCGAATTGTAATTGTTAAAACCAATTACCGGTGCGTAAAATAATTGAGTCTTTTCAGGATCTTCTACAGCAGTCAGAAATTGAAAATTCAGCTTTTCTGATTTTTTAAATAATCCACTGCTTTTTATCGTATTATTTTTTCTGTCAAGTTCAGGAATGATCTTTTCTGCATCTATGCGAAACACATCCCCATCACGGTAAGGTAGATCGATTGTTTTGATTCCTGAAAATCCTTCAATAAGAACAGAATTTTTAATTTCTCCTTTCTGAATTGTGTTTAGCCACAGGGGACTTTCAACTTTCCCTTTATTTGATAAAGTTAGTTTTGCAGTTTCAGAACTAGTTTTGATCGAACAAATGGAATAATCAATTGCTTTGTTAGATCGCATCAGATCATCAAAGAACCATTTCAGATCTTTTCCTGAGACCGTTTCGAATGTCAACTTCAGATCATCCGGATCCGGATGTTTGAATTTCCAGTCGGAATAAAATCGTTGCATGCATTTATCGAAAGTTTCATTTCCAAGATATGATTTCAGATAATCAAAACTCAACGTAGTTTTGTAGTAAACGATACTACCATAATTTGCTCTCGAAAAATTTTGCGCATATTGATCCGGAGGAACATCGGTATGACTTCTTGCAGCAGCCAGATATCGTTCGTACTGAATTTGCTTATGATTCACTTTTTCCAGATTCAGAATCTTTCTGAACTTTCCATAAGTGTAAACAGGTTCCATCTGCTTTTCTTTGTCATTCGCAAATTTTGTGTAAATATATCTGGTCTCGTAAAAGTTT
>JAYUWA010000679.1:0-8256 GCA_043753795.1 Bacteroidota bacterium
GCCTCCTCCTGGACCTAACGATTGTGCATTTACAATTAATGCTGTAGATAAACTGAATAGAATGAATAGTAAAATCTTCTTCATGGGAGTCTGATTTAAAGGTTATTGATTAGCATTTCTCACTTAAAATTTTATGCCATTCATAAGTTATGCTAATTTACGGTAGGCCAATCCCTCAATCTCAATCTACATCAAAAAAATCATCCAGCGCCCTTCTCTCAAATTTAGTCGGTCGACCGGTTCCCGGATCACGATAAATTCCCGTACGCGCAATTCTGGATTTAAAAGCTTCAATATCGGCAAGTGGAGTGAGATCCTGACAATATTCTGGGACCAATTTCGCAGGCAAACGATTTGCGGTAAGTTGGATCACTTTCAATGTTCGGGTAAGTCCGGTTCTTTTGACAGAAATTTTATCACCTAACCGAACAATTCTTGATGCTTTCGCCGGCTGCTCGTTAATTAAAATTTTTCCCTGATCACAAGCGGTGGTAGCAATAGAACGAGTTTTATATTGCCTTACGGCCCATAAATATTTATCGATTCTTAATTTGTTATCGTCTTTCTCCATCTGTGCTAAGGTAAAAAGAAAGTTAATAATAACAGGGTGAGAACTGCAGGAGATTTTTGGAGCCTAATTTTTTTTCCCGCAGAGTTTTGTTTTCTTATTGATTCTGTTATCTGGAAATCTGCGGGAGATATTTAAGCATAATTTTTTCTCCCGCAGATCCCGCAGATTAAGGAGCAGATAAATACGCAGAAAGTGTTGGTCGAAATTTAAGCTGATCATTTTTATTATAGAATAGCACTGAATAAATGAAACACAAATCTGCGATTTTATCTGCGCCTTTTCTGCGGTAATCTGCGGGAGATATTTTAGCGTAATTTTTTCCGCAGATTCCACAAATTTAGCGCAGATGTAGTTCCTTAAATTGAAAATAAAGGTTAGTTTTACAAAATCAATAACCCAATTCAGCTATATGAATGCAGAAGAATATAACCAAAAATTTGCCAGAAGGTTTGTAATCATTTCACTTTTGTTTTGTCTGGTGTTATTCTACTTTACTTTAAATATTTTCTTAGATGGATTTCTGGGAGCAATTATTCTATATGTGCTTTTCAGACCGATGATGCGTAAGTTAGTTGAAGTAAGAAAATGGCGGAAGTCGATGTCAGCACTGGCAATTTTAGGTTTATCCTTTTTTATTGTCTTGATTCCGATTTATGTAATTGCCTCACTGATTATTCCAAGAATTTATATGATCTTTTCAAATGGATCACTAACAATGGATGCATTGATGAAAGCGGATGCTCAGTTTAAGCAGATCACAGGATTCAATTTACTGACACCGGAAAATCTAGCCTCATTACAAAGTTCGGCAACAGGATTCATTACTAATTTTCTGGGGGAGTCGTTGAAAATGCTTACTGATCTTGCATTGTTATATCTGTTCTTCTATTATTTGCTTGTGAACACGGGATTGATTGAAAAATCATTGACAAAACTAATTCCATTTACTCAGGATAAGATCGATCGATTTGCAAAAGAACTTGAAGACCAAACGAAAAGCAATGCGCTTGGAATTCCTCTACTTGCTGTTTGTCAGGGAATATTTGCTGCTGTTGGTTACTGGATCTTTGGAGTGCCGGAGCCTTTTTTCTGGGGATTGATCACCGGATTCTTTTCATTACTTCCAATGGTAGGTTCTGCTCTGATCTGGGTTCCTGCAGGGATCTATAAACTATCTGAAGGTGCAACCTGGCAAGGTGTTGCAGTTTTAATTTACGGAGTAGTGATAATTGGTATGGTGGACAATGTATTTCGTTTACTATTCCAAAAGAGATTTGCTGATATACATCCTTTGATCACTATTGTTGGTGTGATCGTTGGATTACAATTGTTTGGTGTACCTGGATTGATCTTTGGACCGCTACTGATCTCTTACTTTATTTTACTCATCAAAATCTTCAGAGAAGAAGTTCTGAAAAATTAATTTCTGAAAATGTCTTCTTTATTTTTTGGTCTTTTTTCTTCAAACCATGAAAACCCTTTCAGACGAAGTTCATTTAAGGAGAGTTCTTTAATAGGGTAGAGCGTACCATCAGGTTGATTGAGTAATGAAATCCCTTTTACTTTGTTCTCTTCAATGTAAATGGTCAGGTCGCTGCAATCAGCTCTGTTCACACCGAAATTTTTGTCGTTCTTATTCTTTGCATAATAGATTGTCTGGCCGTTTCCGGTTACATCAATACGATAGAGTTTGTTATCTGTCAAAATTCCAACCATATTTTTACCACGGATCTGATTAAAACGCAACGAATCTAAAATTTCGATGGCATTACTATCTGCTTTTGATGCAATGAAAGAATTACCGGTTAAATAAATAAAAGTAATATCCGAATTTGATGTTTGCAGAGTAATACTATCAGCAAACAATTGGTTAGTTCCCGACCAGATAACAGGTGCTGTATAGAGCCGGATGGTTGAATCGCTTGCTAAGTACACCAGTGAATCACAAGACCCTTGTAGATCTGCCTTGAATAATTTGACATGATGGAATGCAAAAATATTCTTCTTACTGTTGGTCGAATCAATCGCTTTCTCACCAATTGCCAGTAATGTATCACCATGCAGAAATAATGAATCACCGTCGATGATCTGTGTCATCATTGCTTTTCCTGTTACCCAGCTACTATCAGTTAATTCATGATACTCGCCGTAATCGCCACTGATAATTATGCGGTTTACTGTATCAGTGATTGACACATTTCCAAAAACTTTTCCGATTCCTTTTAATCGGTCGTAAAAAACTGAATCACCTTGCAGTCGTTGTTCTTTAGTTTGCAAATAAGAATTTTTGTTGAAGTTTGATTTCTGCGTTTCAGTATTATACCACCCACTTTCGCAATAAATGATATTGTCGCTGGAAATGATCTGTGTCGGTCCCAGGAAGAATGCTGTTTTGCTAACTGTATTATACCGTAAGGTATCGCATGTCATTGTGTACTTTGGATTGACAAGCTTTACATCCTTTCTGAAAAACAGATCGTGTGTAGTACTGTAAAAGTATCCCAACTTACTCGTAAGTACATTCTCTCCATGTACAATGTGTGCGCTGTCAGAGTAAGATGCTACGTCTGTTTCAAGATTGTAATCCAATTGGGAGGTTCTTAGTGTCATCTTTCGATCTGACATCACTACATTCTCAATCACATGAGCCACTTTTGAGTTTCCATCGTAATTGAGATTCTTTCCGGTAAGTGTAATGCTATCACCTTGCGTGATACGGATGTTGTTATAGGCTTCCAATCGGTTTTCATCGCGAAAAAGATATGCGCTGTCACAATACATAAAAGCATTCTGATGTTTGAAAGCGACATTTCCGATCAATCGTGTTGCTTTTGCATTTAAAGATTGATCAAATTCACTTACATCGGCATGGATCAATTCAATTTTATCTGTCTTCTGAGCAGAGATTGAAGCGCATAAAAAGAATGGGAACAGACCTATTAGGATTCTGACGAATGAATTTGATTTCACGGATGCGAAAATACGGAAAAAAGGACCGGGATTTATTGGATTAATGGATTTCCGGAACAACATTGTAAATATCTAGCTTAGTGGCTATGTTAAATTTTAACATAGAGGACATAAGAGGAAAAAAGGGAGGAAAGAGAGCCATCTCCTTTCCCTCCCTTTTTTTCTCAATTTTCTCTGTGTTTTAAAAAATAGTCCGGTCTAGCGAGCTGCCATAAAATCATAAACTTTCTTACTGATCGAATTCAGTACCCCTTTCAATTTTTGCTGATCTGCACCACGGGTCATTACTGTGATCAGATAGGGTTTATCTGCTGTATATATGATTGCTGTCTCATGCAATTGTTGCTCGAAAGGGTTAAATTTCTCTCCAAATTTATGAGCAATCGAAATGGTTTCGGGAAGTAATTTTGTGAGACCATCATTGAACTTGGATTTTGTTAACAGATTCATTGCATATTCCGAATTCTTGGATTCCAGATACGAAGAATTAAATATCACTCTTAAAAGTCTGCTGCATTCTGAAGTAGTGATTGGATAATCAACTTGTTCTTTTGTAGGAACTGAAAGATTCAATGATCTGCAGAGATCGAAATAGGTATTAGCATTCATTCTCTGACTTAAAAGCATCGTAGCGTCATTATCAGAATCAATGATCATGGCTTCCATTAGTTCTTTCACAGTATAATAGCGTCCTGAGGTAAGATGCCCTGAAACTATTGACTGTACAGGCATTTCACTGTAAGTTGCTTTGAATTGAATACGCTGATTCAATAAATCAGGATTGTGCTCTGAGTCTTTGAGATAAGTAATTAAGGTTCCTATCTTCATCATACTTCCCGGACTGAAAGTCTCAGTTGGATTGATCGCAAACCATTTGCCTTGCTCGAATTCTCTTACATAAACAGATGCAGATTTGAGTGCACCATTAGACATCTCAGCATTAAGGTATTCGTTAAGATTTGTCTTTAAAACATTATAACAATCGTCTTCGCAATTCCTGTCACTAAGAATTAATGGCCGGATTAACTTATAATTAGTATTTCTAATTATATGAAAATCACATAAATCTTTTGATTCAACTTTCTCAACTACTTTTACAGGATTATTATTCTGATAAAGTATGATACCACCTGCTATGAATATTGTTAAAAATAAAATATAGGCAGGAACACTTTTAGTAAGTAATTTCATGACGTTAATTAGGGACTACTAAATTATCTATTTTTCGAAGAGTTTCTCAATAATTGCGACAAATTTCATAAAAATTAATGCATTTAACATATTGAATACCAGTAGTATATATATCGAAGTGCTTTTGCCAATTCCATTTGGAGGACTTTTTACATATAAGGTGCCTTTTGAAATGGCGACGGGCATTGCTCCGGGAAAACGTGTGATTGTGCCATTTGGAAAGCAAAAGGTGTATTCTGCATTAATAAAAAACATCATTCACGAACACTCTTCACCTGAAAGTCTGAAAGAAATTCATTCTGTACTGGATGATGCTCCGCTTGTAAACGAATTCCAATTTAAACTGTGGGAGTGGATGTCAGAATACTATATGTGTTCACAAGGTGAAGTAATGAATAGTGCACTTCCATCTGCTCTGAAATTGGCAAGTGAAACTAAAGTCATTTTATCGCCTGATGCTGACCTTGAAAGTGAAGACTTGAATGCAAATGAAGAGCTGTTGATCGCTGCACTTTCAAAAAGTCATGAACTTACGATCAGTGAAATTGCCGGACTTCTGAAAAAATCGAGTGTACATCAGATCCTGAAAAAAGCAGTAGAGAAAAAACTGATCATCATCAGTGAAGAACTCAATGCACGTTATAAACCTAAGCTTGAAGCACGTCTTCGCCTGGCTGAAGTTTATAAAAGTGAATCGGAAATGGAAAATCTTTTTCTGCAATTAGAAGAAGATCAACGAAAGAAAAAGCAACAGGAAACCTTGATGATATTTCTAAAATATCTTTATGAAGAAAGTCACCGCGATTCCATCAAAAAAAATCTGGTAACCTCTCATCCCGATATTTCAAAAAGTTCATTACAGACGCTAATTTCAAATGGTGTATTAATTGAATTTCATGTTCAGGTAGATAGAATTCCTGATGCTTCGGATGATGTTATACCTCCGGCTCCTTTATCAGGCATTCAACTTACCGCCTTAGAAGAAATTAAAACTTCATTTGAAAAGCATGATGTAACATTATTACATGGCGTAACTTCAAGTGGGAAAACAGAACTTTACATTCATCTGATCGAAGAAGCAGTAAAAGAAGGAAAACAAGTTTTGTATTTATTACCTGAAATTGCACTGACTACTCAAATAATTACTCGTTTGCAAAAACACTTTGGAAAAAATGTCGGAGTTTATCATAGCAGATATACAGGAAATGAAAGAGTAGAGGTATGGAATCATGTTTTGAACTTCCGGTCGGATGTAAGTGGAAAACAATCGCAGATCATCCTTGGTGCAAGATCATCGTTGTTCCTTCCATATTCAAATCTCGGACTTATTATTGTCGATGAAGAACACGATTCCAGCTATAAACAAAATGATCCGGCACCGAGGTATAATGGAAGAGATACTGCAATGGTGCTTGCAAAAATTCATGGAGCAAAAACACTATTAGGTTCTGCAACTCCGGCATTGGAAAGTTATTACAATGCCGAACATGATCGCTATGGAAAAGTAGAGTTGAATGAAAGACACGGTGGAATCGAGATGCCTGCAATTGTAGTTGCTGACATGGCAGAAGCAAAAAGGAAGAAGCTAATGAAATCGATCTTTACACCGGTGCTGATTGATGGAATCCGTGAAGCTTTGCATAATAAAGAACAGGTCATTTTGTTTCAGAACAGAAGAGGATTTTCACCCTTCATTGAATGTCGTCAATGCAACTGGATTCCACACTGTAAAAATTGTTCAGTAACGCTCACGTATCATAAAAACAGCAAAGCATTAAAATGCCATTACTGCGGGTATCTTGAAAACCTGCCTGCATTTTGTCCGAATTGTTCAGATTACCATCTGGAAGAAAAAGGATTTGGAACAGAAAAGATAGAAGAAGAGATCGCGCTCTTTTTTCCTGAAGCACGAATTGCAAGAATGGATCTGGATGCGACACGAACCAGATCCTCTTTCATGAAACTCATCACAGATTTTGAAGACCGCCAGATCGATATTCTTGTCGGGACGCAAATGGTAACCAAAGGACTTGATTTCGATAACGTAAGTACTGTCGGAATAATAAATGCGGATCAGCTTTTGAACTTTCCAGATTTTCGTGCCTTTGAAAGAAGTTTTCAATTGATGCTGCAAGTGAGTGGAAGATCAGGAAGGAAATTGAAACGTGGGAAAGTAATTATTCAAACTACTCAACCAAATCATTGGGTAATTACAGAAGTTGTCCGAAACAATTACAAAGGATTTTATGTACGTGATTTACATGAAAGAGATCGCTTCGGATATCCACCACACAGCAGACTGATTGAGATCAATATGCGTCACAAAGAACTTGAATTGATTCAGGATGCAAGTAATCACTTTGGTGTTTTGTTAAGAGAAAGTCTGGGCCCACGTTTAACAGGCCCGCATCTTCCAATCGTTTCACGAATCAGAAATCAATACTACAGAAACTTTTTAATTAAAGTCGAACGAGGAGTGAGTGTAGTAGAAATAAAAAAAATGATCAAGGTTGCTATGACGAGATTTTACTCTAACAAAACATATCATGGAGTGCAGATTATTCCGGATGTTGATCCGCAATAATTTTAAAAGTTTTAAATCGTTAAATGTATAAAGAGATTAAATTGTTTAAGGGGTTTAAAGTGTTGCGATGTACACCTTAAACCCCTTAAACTTTTTTTCTATAGCGAAATATTCCGTGGTCTTATTGTGAACTTGTGTTCTCAATGTTTTTTAATAGGGACTTGGGATTCTAGGTTTACTTTCGAATCAACTCAAGAAACCCGTGAAGCTGCCCCGACCGTGTATCCATGATCCAATAGTAAACACCTTCTGAAGCATCTGTTCCGCCTTCGGTTCTTCCGTCCCATTTGAATAATGGATTATTGGACTCATACATTTTTTTACCCCAACGATTGAAGATCACGATTCGGAATTGTTCGAAGTAACACAATGATTTCATTTCATAGAAATCATTGATGTTATCACCATTTGGTGTGAAGACGTTCGGAATGCTATCAAGATCGTCCAGACATGGACAATAGTCGATCAACACTGAATCGTATGCGGCGCAGCCTTGAGTTCCATATCCTACGGCAACAGTGAAGTATTGACTGAAACCGGAAGTAGTCAAATTGAATCCTTCGCTGCCTGCAAGGTCAGTTCCGTCTGTTACAAAGCCTGATGGATTCCATGAATAAGTATAAGGACCAAATGTCGGATCGTCAACATAAACCTGAACTGAAGATTCTCCACCATCTGTGATACAAAAGAATGAAGAGTCGATATCTGCCGCTATATCTGAAGTGACCGTTACAGAACTTGAAAGTGGTGCAGGTATATAACAGAAATCATTAAGGATCTGAAATCCAATAAAGAACTGAGGATTGAATGTTCCAGGAGTAACATAAGTATGATTGACATTTAGCGCTGAAGTACCGCTTAAAGCACTTCCATCCCCAAAATCCCATGCGAAGGTATTAGAGCCTGTAGCGGAGCCGGTTAATTGAACATTGAGCGGTGA
>JAYUWA010000680.1:0-2669 GCA_043753795.1 Bacteroidota bacterium
CACATTACCACTTATAAGACGGTCCCCGAGCGAAGTCGAGGGGCAATAATTTCGAACAACGGGTTAATATATTACAAATCATAAGAAAGTAAAATTATATTTGCGCACGATTAACATCAAAATTTTATATGGCAAAGACAGCTCTGAAAAGTAAGATCATTAAACAAAAGAAGTACGATTTACCAATGTACCTGCAACCGAAGATCAAAGATCCGATTGCATACATGAAAAAGTCGTTTAAGAAAAACAAGAAAGAGTATGTTAAATTTTTAAAGAATATTGATAAAGGGAAGTTGAGTGTAAGAGGGCTGGACAGTTTGGCATCCGGACTCAATGAGAAAGCATTTCAGACAATCGATTGTCTGAATTGTGCTAATTGTTGTAAAACAATGACGCCGACCTATACTAAAACCGATGTTAAGAGAATTTCAAAGCATTTAGGAATGAGCGTACATCAGTATCATGAAAAATATCTGGAGAAAGACAAGACCGGTGATTACATGAACGTGAAGCAACCATGTCAGTTTTTAAAGAAAGACAACAAATGTTCTATCTATCCCGTGCGACCAAAAGATTGCAGTGGATTTCCGCATACTCAAAGCAAGAATTTCAAGCAATTCATTCCCGATACACACATTCAGAACATTGAATATTGTCCAATAACGATGTATGTTGTGGAGAATATGTTTGACAGAGTAGTGAAGCAGGGATTGACCAATGTTTCATCACGGAATGCCTGATAAAGTTCAGAATTCTGTTTTATGGGTACCAATTGACTCAATTTAGATAATTTCTTATCTTAGCAATATGAAGAAATCACTACTAGCAATTGCATTATTTTTTTCAACATCCGGATTAGTTTCAGCCCAGGAAACTAAATCTGAGCCGAAGCAAAAAGTAAAAGCCGGTTTCGGTCTGACAGTCGTTCAGGAGCAAGCCGAATTTCCCGGTGGCAGTGATAGTCTACAATCATTTTTGGAAAAGAACTTGTCTTACCCTGAAAAAGCCAAGACCGATAAAGTCTCAGGAAAAGTTTATGTAAGCTTTAATATCTCTGAAACAGGAAAGATCATAGACGCCAAAGTCATCAGCGGAGTAAGCACTGAGCTCGACAATGAAGCCTTAAGAGTAGTCAATGCAATGCCAATGTGGAAACCGGGAACTGCTTCCGGTAAGCCTGTGAAGGTTCAGTATATATTGCCGATTGATTTTGTGGTGCCCAAGCGTTAAGCCGTTCACTCATTGTGTTCTTAGTGTTGAAATTAGTGTTCTCAGTGTTTAAAAAAAATCGAAGCCGAACATCTTGAATCACAATCATACTTTTTGAACACAAAAAAAAGCCACTCTCTCCCGAGAATGGCTTTTTAATTTTAAACTAAACAGATTTATTTTTCCAAGATCAGTTTTTTAACCAATCGTTCTGTTGTGCTATTTAACTCTACGAAGTAGATTCCTTTTGTAAGGTCTGCTAAGTTGAGGTTGAATTTGTTTGTTCCTTCGTCAACAGAGATCTCTCTTGTAAGAATAGTTTTTCCTACCATGTCAAATATTCTTACAGAAACATTCTGACTTTGTGGAGAATTGAATGAAACATTTACATCGCCATGCGAAGGATTTGGAAATACTGTGAAGTCGTTGAATACCGGAGTAACAGTTTCTTCTGCCAATTCTTCCATTGAACGGAAGTTTGTACTGCCAACATTCACACGAAGATTATAACAACTTGTAGTACTGAAAACTCCATTGTAGCCATACACTCTGATGTAATATGTTGCAGCAGTAGTAGTATTGCGAATGATCGTCTCAGCAGTCGTTCCACCATTTTGTGAAATACTTAACTGAGTCATGCTTGAGTTGTACAAACGTACATCATAATCCAATGGAAGATTAGAAAGAACGATCTTGATCTTCGTATTTGGTGATGTAGTAGTGAATCGGAAATAATCATTATCAGTAGAAGAACCGATCAATGCTGTGATGTCTGTATTCGTACTGATCGTTTTTGCTGTACCTGAACTATTGTTCGACTCATAGATGTCTGAACAAGTAGAAGTAGAGGCAAGCGTAGTGAACGTTGCAGTTGCAGAGTAAGCACTTGAACCACCCGCACAAACTGCCTGAACCTGGAAGGTATATGCCGATGCACTTGCAAGTCCTACAAGGTTTCTTGAATTTGTTGTTGAAGTTGTAGTTGTCCATGTACCTGATGAACTTAACCGATACTGAACATTATAACTCGTTGCGCCACTTACTGCCGTCCAGCCCAATGTTGCCCCTGTACTTGTAATACTTGATGAAGTTAATCCTGTCGGTGTTCCACAAGTTGAAACAGCAGTAGTGGTAAAATTAAGAACTGTTGAATTAGCACTTGTTCCGCTTGCACATACAGCATTCACCAACCAGTTGTACGCCGTTCCGCTTGCGAGTCCTGAAAGAGCATACGATGTTGAAGTCGTTGAAACACTTGTATAAGTTGAAGCCGTTGCTAATTTGTATTGGACATTATAGCTAGTTGCTCCTGAAACAGCTGTCCAGCTAAGCGTTGATCCTGTTGTAGTGATGGATGAAGTTGTGTTTCCTGATGGAGTACCACATGTTGTAGAAGGTGCCTGACATCCTAAAGATGTAACAAGACCAGCCCTTGATCCACCTGTAGCAAACAAAGCATT
>JAYUWA010000681.1:0-8190 GCA_043753795.1 Bacteroidota bacterium
ATGTTTCGCATCATCTTTATGCCATGATAAAATTTCATGATACATCTTGATACTATCCTTTCTCTTTCTCAAGCGGTGGCTTTCATTTTCGGTAAGTTGTTTCTCCCATTGCTCAATAGTATTCCCTCTTAAGTGATGTGCAATAACAAAGCTGCGCCCTTGGTTGTCAAAGAGTCGTTCTTTTGTATCAAGCATGTACTGTAAGAGTTTTCCAAAAGCTGCACTCTTACTTGTTTTGATTTTGACAATCATCTGCTATTGGAGGGTTTCTAAAAAGGTCGCCGATTTGTTGTTCTAGTTTTTGAATCCTTTGCTCAATTTGCTCAAAGCGATTATCGTTTTCCCAAGTATACTTCGACTTGACACTGACGATTGTCTGAATTTCATTCAGGCAATCTGAGAGCAACAATTCGAGATGCGCTACCTGATCACGATTCGGAACAAGATATGTTCTCCTGAGGTATGCAAGCACAGCGGACCTGAGAAAATTCGTCATGCTGAGTTTGTGTTGCTTTGCAGCTTTGGCGACTGTTTCCAACTCGCCATTCCCTTTAGAAAAATTGACAACATATTCCGGTTTCTTAATTCGTTGATTCTTTTTATAGTTTCTGAAATAGCTTTTGCGAAACGCTCGTTTGGCTGCTTTGATTTCTGTATCGCTTCCATGCTCCAAGATACCAATGGAGTCAAGATAGTCCCACATACCGTTTTGTTTAGGCGGCTTCTTCATTCTTTGTCATATTGATAGTTAATATCGGTAGCGTTTCAAATTGAATCAGGCTTTGCATCATTGCCTGAGGCAATTCGCTGTTTTCGCGGTAAGTCCGATTCTTGTAGTATGGACGAAGCTTGGCCATGATTGGTGGATTGTTGCCGCAGATGAGTAGTGCTCGAGTCATTTTCATCGTACGGATTTCATCGTTGGTCATGAGTGGTCGAATCATGCGCTTTCCTTCGTTGTCTTCGAATTCAAACTTACCAAGTGTTTGTTCAAGTTCCTTAGTTGCTTCGTGCGACTGCCCGGTGAAATACATTTTGGCAAAACAATTTGCTTTAATAGAATCAGAATCATACTTTCCGTAGTGATGAACGAGCTGACTGAAATCCTGAATCAGGAGCATGATTCCTGCACGATGTTTTCGCACGTTTGCAACAGCAAGCGGTAGTGTCGGTAAGTTGAGGGATGAAGCCTCATCGATGAGAAGGAAAATATCCTGCTCGTCCTTATCTGGAAACCTCCCTAATACATAAGAGAAAAACTGCTCAAAGAAGATAGAAGTCAGTACGCTGTAATATTTCTGATCTGCCACTGAATTCTGAATGTACAGGATCGTTGGCAGAGTCCTGAATTCCTGAAAGTTGATGTTGTCATACGAAGTTACTTTAGCCACTAGTTCGTCGCTAAAAGTTTGGAGTGCAGCCTTGGCAGTGGCGATCACACCATTGATGACCTTTTCATCGTATGCGATGAAGGCTTTGTATTCTCCAAAGAGTACTTCATCAGCGGACTTGCTAAAGAGCGCATCTATTTTTTCAGGATTACTACCGAGTAGGTTTAAAAGCTGGCGGACATTGTACAGGTTTTGAAATTCCGGTGCTTGTGTTTTCAGAATAGTGATGAGTATCGTTAAGAGTGACACTGCTTGTGTATTCCAGAACGGATCTTTGGATTTTTCACCGAATGCATTTTGTACAAGCATCGACGCTACCTTTTGAATGTCCGATGAAGTCTTTGCTCTTGCGAGTGGATTGTAGCCGGAAGAAACTTCCGGGTTTGCAAAATTGAGTAGCTTAATCTGATAGCCCTGCTCTTTGAGGTAACCACTACTCTTGCTGAATAATTCCCCTGACGGATCATGCACGATGAAACTGCTTTGCATGGTATACAGCGATGGAATAAGCACAACGCTCGATTTTCCACTGCCGGTGCCACCGATCACTAAGGCATTCTGATAACTGTTCTTGGCTGACAAATTCCTTCTGCCAGTCAAACAGAATCCGTGCTGCCTTCGTGAGAGCATGGTAGCGGGATTGGCAAAATCAGCAGAGTAGCTTGTCTTTCGTTTACCGAGTCCAGTGATAGCGGTTTCGATAAACTCAAACGAAAACTTGAAAGCTGTTTCTATGAGGTCTATAACGAATTTAAAAAGTTGTTCGATCATGATGGAATGGATTAATGAATAATTTTCTTTAACCACTTGTTGATCTCTGCTAGGGTGAGTTCTGCAATACGCAACACTCCCCAAAGCAGAATCAAACTTATTTTCCAGATTGTTCGCATAAGCCACTTGATAAAGCGAACGGCCATATCTTCCCTGTCCATGTTAGTTTTTGTGTTACAAGTTTGCACGAATGAAAACGGTTGCTCCTTTTTCTCGGAGCATCTTTGCATACAATTGCGAGAGAACAATGAACTCGTTGTCCTGTTGCGGTGTTCTCGGATGGTAGATGAAATAGACCGTAATGCCGTGCAGGCCAGGCAAGGCTACCTGACGCTGAAATAGTTCAATCACCACTTTCGGATTCTTTTCGACAAGCTGAAAACTACTTTTTTCATACATGGAAAACGCTGCATCGTTTTCCATGAGGTCGCTGTAAATCAACAGGATTTTTGTTTGCGCTTGACTTTCCTTTAGCCGGATCAGTTCCGTTGCAATTGGTCTGTACACCGAGGAATGTTCCCTACCTGACATATTTTGATTGTATTGATTAAGTACACCTACAATACCGCTTTTAAAATTCCTGATAGCTTTGTCTCGGTCAAGTTCGTTGGAGAGTAGTTCACCTGCTGTTTCGAGGGTTGCTGTTTTATACTTATTCAAACTCACATCACTTATAGTTGAAAACCGGAACACTGCTCCATTCCATTTCTGGGTCTCCAAATTATAGTAGGTAAGGATCGCCGAAGTGTCCGGTTCTGCTGAGAGTGTATCCGTGATGTCACTCAGAACGGAGATTTCTGTTGTGTGCCCTTTTTGAAAAAAGACAATCCCGGCAGCAAAGCTGCTGACGATGATGAGTAATACAATCAGGGTTGTTTTCATTTCTCGTTCGGTTTTAGAAAGCTGAGTGATGGACTCTCAATATGTGGTTCGTTAACAGGATGTGAAAAGCACAGTGGAACACATTTATCGGTTCGGTACATCAGGTTTGTACTTTTAAAAGCGTCCAACGCTTCGCAGTACATCTTCCTGATACGTTCGGCGCAGTAGGTCGCATAGAAAGAAACTCTCACGCGGTATTTGGTATTTTCCAATACCAAGACCTTGATTTTTTCTTTCTCTGCTTTTAACTGCTCAATTTCTTTTTCCCGTTTCTGGATACCTCGAAAGAGTGTGATCCGCAGTTGGTTCTGTCGGATTTCAGCCCATGTCGGAAGTGCATAGAATGAAAGCAATGCAGAAACAATGAAGAAGAACAAATTGATAATCACAAAAAACACCGGACTGATGTAAATATCATGTGTTGCTAAATACTGGGTGCGGAAAATGGCCAGTGCCATGAACAAACCAGTCACTAAGAGAAGCGATGAAAACAAGATCACCCGTCGTTTGAATTTTGTTTTTGCTGCCTTATAAAGAAACGAAGCAACGTGCGAGAATACAAACACAGCAACGGAAACAGAAATTGAGAGCAGGAATGCAAAGAGCAAACTTTCACCCGTCACCTGAAAGGCTTTCGTGTTGAAGAGGATTTCACCGAAGCCGATGATAATTGTAATGATAACCACCAAACGAATTCGCTTGAGTAGCGTTTTCGGATTGAACGAGCCCAAATCGAAAAGTTCGTTTCTGTTCTGGTCTTCTTTTTTCTTAATCTCTCCTTCTAAGTGTTTATCTTTTTCTCTTAAATAATCTGCATCCATTTTGGCTTCAGGGCCGTGTGTATGCGGTTGCAACTTGCCGAGCATTTCTGCACCTAGTGTTTCGTAACCGCTCCGGATACCACCGGTATAGGAATTGAGATCTTCGTCCTCCTTTGCCGGAAGATTCCGACTCGCCAGATGTCGGGCGTTTCTTTCAGCCAGTTCTTTGAGTTCAGCATCTTTTTTCAGGATGCTAGATTCTAGCGCAGGGTCATGCTGACCACTCACTAGAGTAATGGCGTTGGTTTTCATTTTGAGTATGATTTAGGATTAATAGATTAGCGGAACTGAGTAAAAAAGTCAGGCAGAAAAAGTGGGGAAATCGAGTGCGGAAATGCACGGTTTTGCATCTAAATGCATGGCTAAAAGGCCAATTTTCAAGAAAATTACAATGTCTATGAGGACTTAAAATCCTGTTCCCGTTGAGGGAGTGCGGGTTCGATTCCCGCCCGGAGTACTGTTGAAGTGTAAGAGTTAGTTTAAGTTTAGGTCTATAGACTTACTCTGGGACTGACACTTACACTTTTTTTTTGCAATAGAATCACCTTCATTTATTGGTTTAACATTAAATTATTTTTTTCAAATTTTGCGGAAATACTTAATCAAGTAATCGCTGCTATGGCCTCAGTATATATTTTACATTCAATAACATCAAACAAATTCTATGTCGGTGCTTCTAAAGAATTAAAAGAGCGAATTGACATACATAGAAATAAGGAATTTAAGAACAGTTTTACTGCAAAATATAATGATTGGGAATTATTCTTTTCTATCGACAACATTCCAATTTTACAATAACCGGTTTATGGAATTTGCTCCAGACGCTTTAGGAAAGCTAGAATTGAAAAAACCAAAAGTGTTGAATCGGCATTACGTGTAACAGATTATCTGAGAAATATTAGTCCTGTGCTTTTTTCGTTTAAGTAGAAAAAAAATCAAGAATCCTTCCTGCATTCTTTTTCCCAATACCTTTTATTTTTCTTAGTTCATCATTGCTTGCATTTACAATCGATTTTACGTTGCCGAAATTCTCTATCAATCTTCCTGCTGTTGCTGGTCCGACTGAAGGGATACCTTGTAAGAAATACAACTTCTGAGTTTTAGTTTTCTTTGATTTGTTTCCGTAATGAGAGTGGAGATGAATGTCGTTTTTTAGTGACTGTACACCGAGCATGACCAATATTTCCGAAGTTTTTATTTTATTTTTAGTGCAAAGGATTGGAATTTGCCATGAAGTGAGTAATGACAAAATTGCTCCTCTTATTGCTCGCTCCTCAATTTTGTGATCTGTTGTATATGGATTTCCTTCAATGAGAATCAGTATGCGTTTAGATTCTCTTTTCAACTTCGAGCATTGCTCAAAAATTCGACCGCTGAAAATTGACTGAATAAAATCTTCGGCCGTTTTTCTTTCAACAAAAATTTCATCATTGATAATGTAATCTCCTGTACTCAATTGAGAAAGTGACACTTTTACTTTCATGCCTTCTAATAATTGAGGAATGCCGGATGGTTGTTCTCTGAAATCGCAAGTGATCCTAACTTGTTGCAATGGATTTATTTTTTATTCTTCTTAAAGTTATTCGGAAGTCCTTTGTCAACAAAAATAATTCCTGAATTTATTTGTGACAACCAATAAAAGCAGGTGCTTAAATGAAACAATCGCTCAAAATAAATTAATACCCAGGCAGGAATGCCGCTTGATCAGTTACTAACTTGAAAATGTGGGCCTAATTTTTTTAGCCCTACTGTACAACGCCCAAAAGTATTTTTTTTCTATTCAATAAAATACTATCTTAGCACAACACTAACTTACCATTTAATTAACTTAGATCACATATAAAAGCATATGAAAAAAACATCCTTAGTTATCGCAGTAATAATGCTTGCCACTTTCTTTAGCGTGAAGGCAACGACAATAATTATTCAAGCCATCGGTACAACATCAGCAAATGAAGGATTCAGTCCGGAAGTGGCAAACGCAAATTGTGGAGATACCATCCGCTGGGTGCTAGTAAGCGGAACGCACACTACTGCATCCACATCAGTGCCACCGGGAGCAACCACTTGGGCCTCAGGAAACATAACTACTTCGGGTTATATTTATGTAGTTACTGTAGCGGGAACTTACAATTACACATGTCACCCGGCTAATGGGGGCCATATGAATGCCTCAATTGTAGTACAATGTACATCGGACATTCCTTCATTATCTGACTTGGGTAGTCAAGTTGTTTACCCAAACCCATCTAATGGAAAATTAATTGTAGATATTAAAGACAACTCAGAGTGTTCTTTTGTAGTTTATAATTCAGTAAGTGAAAAAATGTTTGAAAGCAGATTATCGGGTCCTGTGACCGAAACGGATGTTAACTTACCAAATGGAATTTATTATTATCAACTACATTCAGAATCAAATTTAATTGGAAAAGGAAAACTTGTTATTCAAAAATAATAAAAGGGTAAGGAATTTGTTTTCTATATCAATTGTTACACTATTATTTATTGGATGTACTTATGATAACCTAGAATTAGATCCTTGCGAGAGTATAAATGTTAAATATGCTGAAAATATAGCTCCGCTAATCCAAACTCGCTGCGCTCTATCAGGATGCCACAATGGGGATTCAACTTCCGTTGGGGATTTTAATTTATATGATGAAGTAAAATTGAGAGTTGAAAATGGTCAATTTAAATTAAAGGTCATAGATACTAGATCAATGCCCCCAACAACACAAGCACCACTTTCAACTGAACAATTTAACTTATTAAAATGCTGGATCGAAGTTGGTGCGCCAAACAATTAATTGGACAGTATGATTTTCATCTAAAAAGATTTAAACACTTCATTTCCAGGCAAATTGCGAAATTTGCTTGAAATACCACTTTTCAGTCAATTTGGCTAAATTCCATTTGATTTTCATTTTTTTTGAAGTTAAATCCAATTAGCTTATCTTCGAACTCAATGAAGCGGTTAATCACCTTCCTTATTTTAATTATGTATTCCGTCACCACTTTTGGTGTCGGGCTTCAATTCCATTATTGCGGAAAGAAAATTAGTTCTGTTCAGGTTGTTTTTACAGATGAACATTCTTGCAAATGCGGAAAAGGAAAAATGAAACCTAATTGCTGTAAGGATGAAATAAAATATTTTAAAGTAAAATCTGATCATAGCAAGTCTTCATCTTCTTCATCGCTTAATTTTCAATGGTCGTTAATCTTACCAAAGATTTGTGGCTTTAATTCTTATACCCCTCTTACAGATCATGTCCATTCTTCAATGGATAAACCGCCACCTGATTTACTTGACCAGGAGCCCCTTTACAAACGAAATAGTATTTTCCTGATTTGAGATTTTAATCTCAAATTATTGTCGTCTCCACTGCGGATGGGCGACCGTTCCCCTTTATATCTAATCTTAAACAATAAAACAAAATGAAAAAAACATTTTATCTAATGATTGCTTTGATGTTCGCTTCGGTGACTTCCAAAGCACAAACAACTGCGATGGATTTTACAAAAGTTGATTGCGACGGTCAATCACATCATTTATTCTCTGAACTTGATTCTGGTCAGGTTGTGATTATGGAATTTGTCATGACTTGCAATTCATGTATCGCTGCCGGACATGCTATTGAGGCAATGGTCATGGATCTGCAGGCAGAATATCCCGGTAGAGTAAAGTGGTATCAGATCGCTTACACGAATAGCTACACATGCGCTACTATGACCGGATTTAAAAACACAAATGGATTCAATAGTGCAATATTCGATCAGGGTGCGGCATTGGTTGCTTATTATGGAGGCTTCGGAATGCCAACTGTAGCAGTTGCTGCAGGGTCAGGACATGATGTGATTTTTACAAATGTGGGATTTTCTATAAGTGATACAACTGCTATTGGTATTGCGGCAAGAAACTTCTTTGCAACTTCAAAAGTAAATGATTTACCTGCAACAATTGAAAATGTTTCATTGTATCCAAATCCTGTGAATGATCTATTCTCAATTGAATTGAATATGAAATCAAAGACTAATGTTACGATCAATCTGTTAGATGTTTCAGGAAAATTGATTCGCGAGATTGCAAATGAAGAAGCCAACAGCGGAATCCATAAAGTAAGTGCGAACCTGTCTAGCATCCCATCCGGTATTTATACAATACAAATCCTTAGTGATGGTAAATCAATTAACAAAAGAATAAATATTGCTCACTAATGAAAAACAAACAATCAATATTTAATTTATTAGCAATGACGATACTTTTCGTCATTGCTAATAAATCGTTTTCACAAAATCCTTTATTTATTCCACCCACATTGTCGGGT